>JAJYYT010000219.1 GCA_021800645.1 Actinomycetes bacterium | reverse complement strand
CTGCCCCTCGTAGACGGCGGCCAGGTACGAGCCGAGGAATCGCCAGGCGAGGGCCAGGACGGCGACGAGGACGACGATGGTCCAGAAGTAGCCCATCAGAACCACTCGGCCTTGAAGAGGGCCACGCCCAGGTAGACAAGGAGCACCACCGAGAGGGCGAGCAGGATGCCGTCGGTCGGGCTCACAGCCGGTCGAGCCCCCAGACCAGGCCGAGCATGGCGGCGAAGAAGGCGAGCGTCCCGAGGACGGCGATCAGATCTCCCATACGGCCACCTTGACGGACGGGCCGTGAACCCGGTGTGAACGCGGGCCGCGTCGCCGTGAACAATTCGTGAACGCTGCCCGGCGTTGCAGCCCGGCGCGGTTCGGGGTGCCCCGGCCCGCTTGCGGCGCCTCGAGCGCCTCGAGCGCCTCGGGGGCCGGTCGGGACCAGCCCGTGACCAGCCCGTGACCAGCCCCGGCTCAGCCCCGGCTCAGCCCCGGCTCAGCCCCGGCTCAGCCCCGGCTCAGCCCCGGCTCGAGGGCGTAGCCGATGCCCGGTGCCGTGCGCACCAGCCGGCCTTCGGGGTCTCCGAGCTTCCGTCGGAGCCGGTAGACGTACACCCGCAGGTACTCGGTCTCGCTGCCGTACTCGCTCCCCCAGACCTGGCTCAGGATCATCCGGTGCGTGCAGACCTTGCCCACGTTGCGGGCCAGGAAGGCGAGAAGGTCGAACTCGCGCGCGGTGAGGTCGACCGTCTGGTTGTCGAGGGAGACTTGGTGGTGGACGAAGTCGACGGCGAGCGAACCGGTCGTGACCACTTCGTCGCCTGGCGTCACCTCGGCCGGACGGTGCCGGAGGGCGGCGCGGATGCGGGCTTCGAGCTCGGCCATGCCGAAGGGCTTGGTGACGTAGTCGTCGGCACCTCCGTCGAGGGCGGCGACCTTGCGTTCCTCGAGGCCGGTGGCGGAGAGCACGATGACGGGCACGTCGCTCCACTGGCGGACGCGTCGGCACACCTCGAGGCCGTCGAGGTCGGGAAGGCCGAGGTCGAGCACCACCACTTCGGGGCTCGACAGGGCGATCTTGGAGAGCCCCTCCTCGCCGGTCACCGCCACCGACACCTCGTGGCCGCGAGCAGCGAGCCCTACCCGGAGCGCCCTCAGCAGGGCACGATCGTCGTCGACGACGAGCACCGTGGCCATGGTCAGGGTGCCCCACGTCCGGCGGCGTGGACGACGACGTCGGTGGCGTCCTGGTTGGCAGGGGGCAACGTGAGACAGAAGCGCGCCCCACCGGTCGGGGCGTCCTCGACCCAGATGCGCTCACCGTGGGCCTCCACGAACGCCTTGGCGATGGCGAGGCCGAGCCCACCGCGACCGCCTGCCTCGCGGCGGTTGAACATCTCGAAGATCGTGGTGCGCTCGTCGGCTGCCACGCCCGGCCCCCGGTCCTCGACGGCCACTTCGACGCGACCGTGGGGGCGCAGCGTGGCTGACACGGTGACCGGTTCGCTCTCGGGCGCGTGACGGACGGCATTGTCGACGAGATTGGCGAGCACCTGCCGGACGAGGACGGGGTCGACGTCGACGTCGGGAAGGTGGCTGGGCATGACGACCGCCACGGGAGCCGGCTCGGGTGCGGTGGAGACGAGGGCGATCGCTTCGTCGACGAGATCGGCGACCGCCACACGCCTCCGTCGGAGCTCGAGCGCACCCGACTGGATGCGGGTCATGTCGAGGAGGTTCGAGACGAGGCGCTCGAGCCGGTCGGCTTGGGCGTCGACCAGCCCGACCAGCTCGGCGGCGTCCTGGGGCCCGACCGGGGCTCCGGTGTCGAGGAGGGTCGACGTCGCCACTTTGATGGTGGCGAGCGGGGTCCGAAGGTCGTGGGAGACGGCGCCGACCAGCGAGCGGCGGAGCCGGTCGACCTCCTCGAGAAGACGGGCCCGGACGGCCTGCTCGCGCAGCTGGGAGCGCTCGAGGGCGAGCGCGAGGTGGTTGGAGAACGCACCGAGCAGGTCGCGGTCGCTCCCGGTCTCGGCCGGGCCACGCAGCGCCAGCAGCCCGATGGCCCGTCCGGACGCCTCGAGGGCCAGGACCTGCACGTCGCCCTGGCGCGCTGCCGTCCGCCCGATGGTGACCGGCACGGCCGAGTGGGCGGAGAGACGGTCGAGTTCCTCTCGGTCGAGCGGTCGGCCGGCCGAGGCCACCAGCTCGAGCCCGTCCTCCGACGGCAGCAACAGCGCAGCGCCGTCGAGGGCGAACGCCGGCACCATGGCGTCCACGATCGTCTCGAGGAGCTCGCCGACAGCCAGGTCGCGCACCAGGAGCTCGGAGAGGTCGAAGAGGCGTCGGACACTGCCGGCCCGGTACTGGGCTTCGGCTCGAGCAGCGTCGAGCCGGGCGACGACGCGGGCTACCACCACCATCACCACGGCGTAGACCCCGAGCGCGGTCCAGTTCTGCGCCGCGCCGACCGACAGGGTGGAGTAGGGCGGGATGAAGAGGAAGTCGTAGGCCAGAAAGCCGGTGACCGTCGCCACGATGCCGGCGGCGAAGCCGCCGACGGCGACCCCGGCGACGACGGGGACTACGAGGACGAGGGCGGCCGTCGCTACGTTCAGGTGGTCCCTGAGGGGCACCAGGACGGCGGCGAGGACGGCGACGAGGACGACGGCGAGGACCGAGCCGGCAACGGCGGTCCGCCGCGTGCTGGCTCGGCGGTCGACGACGGGCGCCGTCGACGGGGACGTGCCTGGTGTGAGGGGGTGCACGGCCATGGCGAGCCCATCATCCTCCCCGTCCGAGCGCGCCGCCAGAGCGGTACTGGAGCGCCGGGTCTGGGGCCCGGGTGGAGAAGGGTCAGGCGTCCCGGCGGACGAAGAGCACGCCGGCAGCCACAAGGACCACCGCCGCGTAGACGGCCATCAGCCCGAGGCCCGTCCACGGGGCGAACGTGTCGGGTCGAGGCTGGGTCGAGATCATCGCCTGGAGGACGGTCAGCGGCAGGAACTTGGACAGCGACTGCTGGACCGAGGTCGGGAAGGCATTGAGGATCAGTGGAAGGATCAACAGCACCCCGACGAAGATGCTGATGGCGCCGGCGGTATGGCGGATGAGCGACCCGATGCCGAGGGCGAGCAGGCCCAGCACGGCAAGGTAGATGCCACTGCCGATCACGGCTCTGGCTACCCCGGGTTGACCGAGGCTGGCATGGGGAACGGGGCTCTTCAACAGGCTCTGACCCACGAAGAAGGCGGCGAAGGTCACCACCTCGCTCACCACCAGGGCGACAGCGCCGAACACGGTCGCTTTGGCCGCGAGCACGAGGGGTCGCCGGGGCACGGCAGCGAGCGTGGCCCGGATCATCCCCGTGCCGTACTCGCTGGTGATCACCAGGATGCCGAGCACCCCGATGGCCAGCTGGGCGAGGAAGACGCCCCGCAGGCTCCGGCTGGTCGGGTCGAAGCTCAACCGCTCGACGGCAGAGAAGGTGCGCCAGCGGTTGTTCGACACCGCGGTGATGATCGCTCCGAGCCCGACCGTAGCGATCGCCAGCGCGGCGAGGCTCCAGACCGTCGAGCGCACCGAGCGGAGCTTCGTCCACTCGGAACGCAGGACGTCGACGGGAGAGAGACGCGTGGTCGTCGCCAGGGGGGCCGGCACGTTCGACGGTGCGGGCGAGGAAGGAGCAGTCGTGGTCATCGGGTCACCTGGTCAAGTCGGAGAGCGGTCCGGGCTCCGGGGATCCGGCCGGCACGGTCGTCGGGATAGGCCTGGCGACATCGGTGGTGACGTCGCCCCGGTACTCGACGCTGTCGTTGGTCAGCTCCATGAAGGCGTCCTCGAGCGAGCCGGCCTGCGGCGAGAGCTCGTGGAGGACGATGTTGTTGCGCCCCGCCGTCTCGCCGATGTCGGTGATGGCGAGCCCGGTGACAGCCAGCGCGCCGTCCGTCTCGTCAGCCACGGTCGCGCCGGCGGCTCGCAGCATCTCACCCAGGCGAGCGGCCTCGGGCGAACGGACCCGCACGTACTGGCGCGAGCTCTGGGCGATGAACTGCTCGACCGGCAGGTCGGCGATGAGCTTGCCTCGTCCGATCACCACCAAGTGGTCGGCGGTGAGCGCCATCTCGCTCATCAGGTGGCTCGAGACGAACACCGTCCGTCCTTCGGCGGCGAGGCCCTTGAGCAGGTTGCGCACCCACCGGATGCCCTCGGGGTCGAGGCCGTTGATGGGCTCGTCGAAGAGCAGGACCCCGGGGTCGCCGAGGAGGGCGGCCGCCATGCCCAGGCGCTGGCCCATGCCGAGGGAGAACGCTCCGGCTCGCCGCCGGGCGACGTCGGCCAGGCCGACCAGATCGAGCACGGCGTCCACCCGTGCCCGCGGGATGCCGTTGGTCTGGGCCAGGCACCACAGGTGGTTGTACGCACTGCGTCCGGGGTGGATGGCCTTGGCTTCGAGCAGGGCTCC
>JAJYYT010000218.1 GCA_021800645.1 Actinomycetes bacterium | reverse complement strand
GTCCGCGCCGATCCGGTCCATCTTGTTCACGAAGCAGATCCGCGGGACGTGGTACTTGTTCGCCTGGCGCCAGACCGTCTCGGTCTGGGGCTCGACCCCCGCCACCGCGTCGAAGACCGCCACCGCCCCGTCCAGGACGCGCAGCGACCGCTCGACCTCGACGGTGAAGTCGACATGGCCCGGCGTGTCGATGATGTTGATCCAGGTGTCCCGCCACCGACAGGTCGTCGCAGCCGAGGTGATGGTGATGCCGCGCTCTTGCTCCTGGACCATCCAGTCCATGGTGGCAGCGCCCTCGTGGACCTCGCCGATCTTGTAGTTGCGCCCGGTGTAGTACAAGATCCGCTCGGTGGTCGTGGTCTTCCCCGCGTCGATGTGCGCCATGATCCCGATGTTGCGGGTCCTGGCGAGGGGGTAGTCGCGCTGAGGCAAAGGGTCAGGCATGGGTGCTCACTTCGAAGCGATCCCCACTACCAGCGGTAGTGGGCGAAGGCCTTGTTCGACTCGGCCATCTTGTGCAGGTCCTCGCGGCGCTTCACCGCGGCGCCGACGCCGTTCGACGCGTCCAAGATCTCGTTCGCCAGCCGCTCGGCCATGGTCTTCTCACGGCGCTGGCGCGCGAACCCCACGAGCCAGCGGATCGCGAGCGTCGTCGCACGGCGCGGCCGCACCTCGACCGGGACCTGGTAGGTGGCGCCGCCGACCCGGCGGCTACGGACTTCGAGCTCGGGTCGGGTGTTCTCCACCGCGCGCTTGAGCACGGTCACCGGCTCGCTGCCGGAGCGCTCTTGGACGAGCGTGAGCGCCCGGTAGACGAGCCGCTCGGCGAGCGTGCGCTTCCCGCGCGAGAGCACCTTGTTCACCACCTGGGTGACGAGCACCGAGCGGTAGACCGGATCGGGCTGCAGGTCGCGGCGCACAGCGGGGCCGTTGCGCGGCATCTCAGGACTCCTTCTTCGCGCCGTACCGGCTGCGGGCCTGACTGCGCTCGCGCACGCCCGCGGTGTCGAGCGCTCCCCGGATGACCTTGTAGCGCACGCCGGGAAGGTCCTTCACACGGCCACCGCGCACCAGCACGATCGAGTGCTCCTGGAGGTTGTGGCCGACGCCGGGGATGTACGCGGTCACCTCCACGCCGCTCGTCAACCGCACACGCGCCACCTTGCGCAGCGCCGAGTTCGGCTTCTTCGGGGTGGTCGTGTAGACGCGGGTGCAAACCCCCCGCCGCTGGGGCGCGCCACGCAACGCGGGCGTCTTGGTCTTCGACTGCTTTGCCTCACGTCCCTTGCGGACGAGCTGGGCGATGGTGGGCACGCGTGTCCTCTGGTCCGAATGTGCGCGGTGCACCGCACGGGCAGCCGGTCTGGGCCGGCGTTGCCGCGGTGCGGCACGTCATGCTACGGCAGGCCCCTGCCCCCCGCAAGGCGAACGGCCGCTGCCACATTGTACCGGTGCGACCGGCGAAGCCGGTCGGTCTCGGGGGTTCCGCCCGGGACGCCCGCCGCTCAGGCCCCCGCGCCGCTCAGGCACCCGCGCCGCCGGCCGCCTCGGCACCCCCGGCCGCCTCGTCGTCGGCACTCCCGGTCGCCTCGGCAGGCTCGTCGTCGGCACCCCCGGCCGCCTCGCCCCGGCCGGAGGCGAGCCAGCTCGCGTCGACCGGTGGGCGGTAGCCGTCTTGTGCGCGGTGACCGCCAGCACCCTCGGCGCCGCCCATGTCGCGCAACCACGCGGCCAGGTCCTCGGTGCCGGTGTCCCCGCCGCCCGTCCCCACGGCCCAAAACGGCAGTGCCTCGGCTCCGGGCAGCTCGAGGCGGATGTGGCGGTAGTGGTCCATGCCGGACCCAGCCGGGATCAGCTTGCCGATGATGATGTTCTCCTTCAGGCCGAACAGACGGTCGCTGCGACCCTCGATCGCGGCCTCGGTCAGCACCCGGGTGGTCTCCTGGAAGGAGGCGGCCGAGAGCCAGCTGTCCGTCGCGAGCGAGGCCTTCGTGATCCCCATGAGCTCGGGGCGCCCCTCTGCGGGACGCTTCCCCTCCTCCACGAGACGCCGGTTGACCTCCGCGTAGACCTGGTTGTCGACCCGCTCCCCGGGCAGGAACGGCGCCTCGCCGGGCTCGGCCACGAGCACGCGCCGGAGCATCTGGCGGACGATCAGCTCGATGTGCTTGTCGTGGATCGAGACCCCCTGGTCCCGGTAGACCTTCTGGACCTCCTCGACGAGGTACTGCTGGGTCTCGCGGATGCCGCGGACCTCGAGGAGCTCCTTCGGGTCCTTCGGCCCCTCGACGAGCGCGTCGCCCGCGGCGACCTCCTGACCGTCGGCGACCTCGAGGTGCGCCCGGGGGGGCACCACGGTGGACTCCTCGGTCCCGTCGTCGGCGACCACGGTGATCCGCCGGCCGGTCTCCTCGTCCTCGATGCGGATCACGCCGGAGCGGTGGGCGAGGACCGCGGCGCCCTTGGGCGTGCGGGCTTCGAACAGCTCCACGACACGCGGAAGCCCGTGGGTGATGTCCTCGCCGACGACGCCGCCGGTGTGGAAGGTCCGCATCGTGAGCTGGGTACCGGGCTCTCCGATGGACTGGGCGGCGATGACGCCCACCGCCTCGCCGAGCTCGATCATCCTCCCGGTGGCGAGCGACTGGCCGTAGCAGGCCGCGCAGACGCCGTGACCCGCCTCGCAGGTCAGCACCGAGCGGGTGCGCACCCTCGTCACCTGGGGATCGTCGCGCAGGCGCGCCACGATCTCGTCGGACAGGAGCGTCCCGGGCGCCACCACCGAGCCGTCGGACAACCGGACCTCCTCGGCGAGCAGCCGGCCGTAGACGCGGGTCTCGAGATAGCTCCGCCTGCCGGGGCTGTCCGGCTCGACGTGCTCGATCCAGATGCCCCGCGACGTGCCGCAGTCCTCTTCGCGGATGATCAGCTCCTGGGCCACGTCGACCAGGCGCCGCGTGAGGTAGCCGGAGTCCGCGGTCCGCAGCGCGGTGTCGGCCAGGCCCTTGCGGGCGCCGTGCGTCGAGATGAAGTACTCCAGCACCGACAGCCCCTCACGGAAGGATGACTTGATCGGCCGGGGGATCATCTCGCCGCGCGGGTTGGACACGAGGCCCTTCATGCCCGCGATCTGGCGGATCTGCTGGGCGTTCCCTCGTGCGCCGGAGTCCACCATCATGTCGAGCGGGTTGAAGGCGAGCCGCGAGAGCGACTGCTCCATGGCGCGTCCCACCTCGGAGTTCGCCGACGTCCAGATCTCGATCTCCTTCTGGCGCCGCTCGTCGTCGGTGATGATGCCCCGCTTGAACTGGGTCTCGGCCTTCTCGGCCTCCTTCTCGTAGCGGTCGAGGATCGCCTGCTTCTCGGGGGGGGTGCGCACGTCGTCGATCGAGATCGTGAGCCCGGACTGCGCGGCGTACCTGAAGCCGAGCGCCTTGATCCGGTCGAGGCTCTCGGCCACGACGTGCTTGGGGTAGGCGGACGAGAGCTCCTCGACGATCGCGCCGATCGGAGTGTTGCGCTTGCCGATCACGTCGTTCACGTAGGGGAACCCGTCGGGAAGCGCCTCGTTGAAGAGCACGCGCCCCGGGGTCGTCTCGATCGAGAGCCGCTCCTGGGTGCCGTCGTCGGCCGCGCCGTCCGCGTCGGCCGCGCCGTCCGCGACCGCCCCTGGCGCCGCGCCGGCACCCCCCGGCTCAGCGGCGCGCGCGGCGGACCCCGAGGCTGCGGCCAGCCGAGCAGCGAGCGTCGAGCCGGCCGCCGGACGAAGGTGGATCCTCGCGTGGAGGGCGAGGCTGCCCTCGTCGAGCGCGGCCTGCACCTCGTAGCTGTGACGAAACACGCGACCTGCGCCGGGCGCGTCGTCGACGATCATGGTGAGGTAATAGGTCCCGAAGACCATGTCCTGGGTCGGCACCGTGATCGGCCGGCCGGTCGCGGGCGACAGGACGTTGTTCGCCGACAGCATGAGGACCCGGGCTTCGGCTTGCGCCTCCGCCGAGAGCGGGAGGTGGACGGCCATCTGGTCCCCGTCGAAGTCCGCGTTGAAGGCGGTGCACACGAGCGGGTGGATCTGGATCGCCTTGCCCTCCACGAGCACCGGCTCGAACGCCTGGATGCCGAGCCGGTGCAACGTCGGCGCGCGGTTCAGCAGCACCGGGTGCTCCCGGATGACGTCCTCGAGCACGTCCCAGACCTGCGGTCGCCGCCGCTCGACCATCCTCTTGGCCGACTTGATGTTCAGCGCGAGCTCTGCGTCGACGAGCCGCTTCATGACGAACGGCTTGAAGAGCTCGAGCGCCATCAGCTTGGGCAGCCCGCACTGGTGCAGCTGGAGGGTCGGTCCGATGACGATGACCGACCTGCCCGAGTAGTCGACGCGCTTGCCGAGGAGGTTCTGGCGGAACCGTCCCTGCTTGCCCTTCAGCATGTCCGAGAGCGACTTCAGCGGGCG
>JAJYYT010000217.1 GCA_021800645.1 Actinomycetes bacterium | reverse complement strand
CCCGTGACGAAGCAGCGCGGAGGTGCTCATGACGACGTCGGCCCCGGCGAGGAGGTAGGCGACCACGTCTCTCGGGTCCTCGACGCCGGTGGAGGCAGCCAGGCTCACCTCGAGGCGCCGCCGTAGCAGTGCGATCCAGGTGCGCGGAAGACGGGCGTCGCTCGGCGCAGACAGGCCGATCCCCGGCACCACCGCCAGGGCGTCCGGGTCGACGTCGGGATGCAGGAAGCGGTTGAAGATCACGAGGCCGCTCGCGCCCGCGTCGACGAACCGGCGGGCCATCTCCCCGACCGAGCTGTAGTGCGCGCTCATCTTGACGGCGACCGGCACCTCGACGGCGTCCTTCACGAGGCCGAGGATCTCGATATGGCGCGCTTCGACCTCGCGCCCGGGCGTGTCGAGGTCGGGGGGAGACGCGTACAGGTTCAGCTCGATGGCCGCGGCGCCGGAGTCCTGCATCTGGCGGGCGTAGCTGGTCCATCCTGCCGGGGTGCTGCCATTGAGGCTGGCGATGACCGGGACGTCGAGCGCCGCGGCGGCACGTTCGAGGACGCTGAGGTAGCGGTGAGGTCCGGCGTCGGCTCCGGGCACCTCCGGGAAGTAGCTGAGCGACTCGGCGAAGCTCTCGCTCCCGGCCTCGGCGAGCCTGGCGTCCCGCTCGGCTTCGTGCTCGAGCTCCTCTTCGAACAGCGAGTGGAGCACCACCGCCGCCACGCCACCCTCGGCCAGGCGCCTGACCCCATCCAGGGTGTGGGAGAGCGGTGACGCGGAGGCGACGAGGGGGTTCTTCAGCCGGATGCCCAGGTACGTCGTCTCGAGGTCCATCACCGCTCCTTGCGGGCATCCGCCGGGAAGCGGCCGGCGGGACGCGTCGCCATCTCCTCGTAGAGGTCCCAGCGCTGGTCGACCGCCTGCTGGGCAAGGACCGCGAGCCGCTCGGCCTCGGCAGGGTCCGAGCGGGTGAGCATCGAGTAGCGCAGCTCCCGGCCGCTGTAGTGGGCAAGGGGGATCCGCGGCCTCGGCGAGTCGAGCAGGAACGGGTTCTTGCCTTCGGCTCGCAGGACCGGGTCGTAGCGGATGAGCGGCCAGTAGCCGCTGGCGACCGCCCGGTACTGCTGGTCGAGGCCGTCGCGCATCTCGATGCCATGCGCGATGCAGTGGCTGTAGGCGATGACGAGCGACGGGCCGTCGTAGACCTCCGCCTCACGAAAGGCTCGAAGGGTCTGCTGGGGGTCCGCCCCCATCGCCACGCGGGCCACATAGACGCTGCCGTAGGAGATGGCCTGGAGCGCGAGGTCCTTCTTCTCGACCGTCTTGCCGGCAGCGGCGAACTTGGCCACCGCCCCGAGCGGGGTGGCCTTCGAGGCCTGGCCCCCGGTGTTCGAGTACACCTCGGTGTCCAGCACGAGCACGTTCACGTCGCGCCCGCTGGCGAGCACGTGGTCGAGCCCCCCGGCGCCGATGTCGTAGGCCCAGCCGTCGCCGCCCACGATCCAGACACTGCGGCGCAGGAGGTGCTCGAGCACGCTCGAGAGATCGGCCGCCGCAGCGCTGTCGATCCCTTCCAGGCGGCGCCGCACCTCGGCGAGGCGCCGGCGCTGGGCCGCCAGCTCGGACTCGTTGCGCTGGGGGGCGTCCAGGACGGCCTCCACCAGCTCCGCGCCGACCAGGGCCTCGAGCTCGACGAGCCGCCTGCGGGCCAGCGCGGCATGGTGGTCGGCGGCGAGGCGCATGCCGAGACCGAACTCGGCGTTGTCCTCGAACAGCGAATTCGACCACGCCGGACCGCGGCCCTCGGCGTCGGTGGTCCAGGGGGTGGTCGGCAGGTTGCCCCCGTAGATCGACGAGCACCCGGTCGCGTTGGCGATCAACGCCCGGTCGCCGAAGAGCTGGGAGAGCAGCTTCAGGTACGGCGTCTCGCCGCAGCCTGCGCACGCCCCGGAGAACTCGAAGAGCGGGGTGAGGAACTGGCTGCCCCGCACCGTCCCGAAGTCCACCCGCGGGCGCTCGGGCACCGGCAGCGACTCGAAGAAGGCGACGTTGGCGCGCTCGGCGGGCAGGAGGTCCTCGCGCCAGGCGAGGTTGATCGCCTTGCGGGCGGGGTCGCTCGGAGCGCTGACCGGGCACGCCTCGACGCACAGCGCGCAGCCCGTGCAGTCCTCGACGTAGACCTGCAGCGTGTAGGCAGTGTCTGGGAGTCCCCGGGCGTTGAGGGCGGCCGAGCGGAACGCCGCCGGCGCGCTCTCGAGCCGGGAGCGGTCGTAGTACTTGGCCCGGATCACCGAGTGCGGGCAGACGAAGCTGCAGTTCCCGCACTGGATGCACAGCTCCGGCTCCCAGGCTGCCACCAGGTCCGAGACGTTGCGCTTCTCGTAGGCGGTGGTGCCGCTCGGCCAGGTGCCGTCAGCAGGCAGCGCGCTCACCGGGAGCGTGTCCCCGAGCCCTGCCATCATCACCGCCGTCACCTTCTTCACGAATTCCGGAGCGCTGTCCGGCACGATCGGTGCCGGCTCGGCCGACGAGGTGACGCGCCCGGGGATCTCGACCTCGGCCAAACCCTCGAGCGCCCGATCGACCGCGGCCAGGTTGGCTTCCACCACCCTGGAGCCCCGCCGCCCGTAGGTCTTCCTGATCGCCTCCTTCACCTGTTCGATCGCCTCGTCTCTCGGCAGCACGCCGGAGATGGCGAAGAAGCAGACCTGCAGGATCGTGTTCACCCGTTCGGCAAGCCCCAGCTCTCGGGCGATCCGGTTCGCGTCGATCACGTAGAGGGAGATGCCCTTGTCGAGGATCTGCTGCTGGACGGGGCGGGTCAGGGTGTCCCACACCTCGGCGGCGGGCTGCGGGCAGTTCAGGAGCAGGGTGGCGCCATGAGCGGCGCGGCGGAGCACCTCGTCGTGGCCGAGCAGCCCGAGATGGTGGCAGCCGACGAAGCCCGCTCGCTCGACGAGGTAGGGCGCCCGGATCGGCTCGGGGCCGAAGCGCAGGTGCGAAACGGTCTCGGACCCCGACTTCTTCGAGTCGTAGACGAAGTAGCCCTGGGCGAAGCGCCCGCTGGCACCGAGGATCTTGATGGTGTTCTTGTTCGCCCCCACCGTCCCGTCCGAGCCCAGGCCGAAGAAGACCGCCCGCAGGGTCTCGGGCGCCTCGATGTCGAAGGAAGGGTCGTAGGGGATCGAGCTTCCCGAGACGTCGTCGGTGATGCCGACGGTGAAGCGCCGCCGAGGGTGCTCCCGGGCGAGCTCGGCGAAGACCCCGGCGGCCATTCCAGGGGTGAACTCCTTGGAGGACAGCCCGTAGCGGCCGCCGGTCACGAGCGGCAGGACCTCCCTGTCGCCGCGGGCGTGCGCCTCGGCCAACGCGCAGACCACGTCCAAGAAGAGCGGCTCGCCGAGGGAGCCGGGTTCCTTGGTGCGGTCCAGCACCCCGACCCGCCTGACCGTCTCCGGCAGCGCAGAGAGGAGCACCGAGGCAGGGAAGGGCCGGTACAGCCGGACCGTGACCGCTCCCACCTTCTCGCCGCGGCGGCACAGGTGGGCGACGGTCTCGCGCAGGGTCTCCGCCCCGGACCCCATGGCCACCACCACCCGGTCGGCCTCGGGGTCCCCGACGTAGTCGACCAGGCGGTAGTGACGCTCGCTGCGTGCGGCGAGCGCGTCCATGGCCTCTTGGACGAGGCGCGGGACCTCGGCGTAGAAGGGGTTCACGGTCTCCCTGGCCTGGAAGTACACGTCGGGGTTCTGGGAGGTGCCCCGGATGAAGGCGTGCTCTGGGGAGAGCGCCCGGGCGCGATGGGCCCAGACGAGCTCTTCGGGCACGAGCGCGAGGAGGTCCTCGTCGCTGAGCAGCTCGACGGTGTTGAGCTCGTGGCTGGTGCGAAACCCGTCGAAGAAGTGGACGAAGGGCACCCGAGCCCGCAGCGTCGTCGCCTGGGCGACGGCGGCGAGGTCGTGAGCCTCCTGCACCGAAGAGGACGCGAGCAGGGCGAAGCCGGTCTGTCGCACGGCCATGACGTCCTGGTGGTCGCCGAAGATCGACAGCCCCTGCGCGGCGAGCGAGCGGGACGCCACGTGGAACACCGCCGGGGTGAGCTCGCCGGCGATCTTGTACATGTCCGGGATCATGAGCAGCAGCCCCTGGGAGGCGGTGAACGTGGCGGCGAGCGCCCCGCCCTGGAGCGCCCCGTGCAGGGCGGCGGCGGCCCCTGCCTCGCTCTGCATCTCGATCACCGCCGGCACGCTGCCGTAGAGGTTGCGGCGACCCTTCGCCGACCACTCGTCGGCCAGCTCGGCCATCGGCGAGGCCGGGGTGATCGGGAAGATGGCGCACACCTCGTTGGTCCTGTAGGCGACCGATACGGCGGCCTCGTTGCCGTCGATCGTGACGGGCGCGACAGGCGCCACGTTGCCGTCGGTCGTCACGGGCGCCACCTGCGTCACCTGCGTCACCGGGCCTCCAGTGCGGTCCCCGGCTCGGGGACCATCTCGATCGCGTGCACCGGGCACTGCTCGAAACAG
>JAJYYT010000216.1 GCA_021800645.1 Actinomycetes bacterium | reverse complement strand
GGGATCGCCGGGCACCTGCCCCCTGCCGTCGGCGCCGCCGCCGCGGACGCAGCTGCCGAGCTGCCCCGCAGGGCGGCCGACCTCGTCCAGCTCGTCGTCGACACCATCCACGACAAGGCGGTACGCCCAGCGGTTCTCGCCACCAGGGCGCTCGTCTTCGGGCTCCTCGTCGCCGCCCTCGGCACGGTGCTCGTGGTGGTCGGTTCCATCGCGCTGCTGCGCATCTTCGACGTCTACGTCTTCGGCCACCAGGTCTGGCTGAGCTACATCGTGCTCGGCGGCGCGCTGACCCTCCTAGGCCTGGGCGCCTGGACGCGCCGCACGGCGCCGGCTCGACACGGCTGAACGGCCGATGACCGCACACGTGAAGGTCCTGATCGCAGGCTCCGGCCCAGCCGGTTTGACCGCCGCGGTGTACACGGCACGTGCGCAGCTGGCCCCCGTCGTCGTGGAGGGTGAGCCCTCGTCGACGAGCGACCAGCCCGGCGGGCAGCTCATGCTCACCACCGAGATCGAGAACTTCCCGGGTTTCCCCGACGGCATCCTCGGCCCCGAGCTCATGACCGCGATGCGTTCCCAGGCCGCTCGCTTCGGAGCCGACGTCGTGACCGCGAAGGTGACGAAGGTCCGTCTCGGTACGAGCCCGTTCTCGGTGTGGACCGGGGACCCTGCCGCGACCGACCCCACCTACGAGGCCGAGAGCCTCATCATCGCCACGGGCGCCCAGTCGCTCATGCTCGGCGTGCCCGGTGAGGACGAGCTCTTGGGCTACGGCGTCTCGACGTGCGCGACGTGCGACGGCTTCTTCTTCCGGGGCCAGCACATCGCGGTGGTCGGCGGCGGCGACTCGGCGCTCGAAGAGGCGCTGTTCCTCACCCGGTTCGCGTCGAAGGTGACCGTCGTCCACCGGCGCGACCGGCTCCGCGCGTCGCGGATCATGCAGGACCGCGCGTTCGCCAACCCTGGCATCGAGTTCCTCTTCACACACCAAGTCGCCGCGGTGCTCGGGGACGGCAAGGTCACTGGCGTCCGACTCCGCCACTCGGCGACCGGGGAGGAACGGGAGCTTCCGGTCACGGGGCTGTTCGTGTCGATCGGCCACCGGCCGAGCACCGACGTGTTCCGCGGCCAGGTCGAGCTCGACGACCAGGGCTACGTCGTCACCCATGGCGGCACCGCGACGAGCGTCGACGGCGTGTTCGCGTGCGGGGACGTCCAGGACCAGATCTACCGCCAGGCGATCACGGCGGCGGGCTCCGGTTGCATGGCTGCCATCGACACGGAGCGCTGGCTGGAGGCCCGCGGATCGTGAAGGACGGGAGGCGCTGTGGCGCCCCCGGAGACCACCGACCTGCGCGACGGGGACGACCGGGGGCAGGATCGGGTGCCGGGCTCTCGAACGAGCAGACGGAGCTTGCAAGCACGGGACGTCCCCGGGCTTCGACATCGACGAGGAGGACCGCATGAGCAAGGCGATCGTGACGTTGGACGACGCTACGTTTGACGAGCATGTCAAGACGGCCGAGGTTCCCGTGCTCGTCGACTTCTGGGCCGAATGGTGCGGACCGTGCAAGATGATCGCCCCGGTTCTCGAGGAGATCGCCGCGGAGCAGGCGGGCAAGCTGGAGATCGCCAAGCTGAACATCGACGAGAACCTGGACGTCACGCGCCGCTTCGACGTGATGAGCATCCCGACGCTGATCCTCTTCAAGGACGGCGAGCCGAAGGTCCGCCTCATCGGCGCGAAGCCGAAGGGTCAGCTGGTCCAGGAGCTGTCGAACTACCTGTAGCTGTAGGACCTCCACCCCGCGTGGCAGCCGGGCGTGACGCCGCGCTGCCGCTTCGCGAAGGAGACAGCGGCGAAGCGGTCGCGGACGTCCAGCACCGGCTGCTCTCGCTCGGCTACGGCCCGGTCAGCGATCCGATCGGGGAATTCGGGCGTGCGACGCGCGCGTCGCTCGAGGCGTTCCAGCGGCACCGCGGGCTCAGGGTCGACGGCGTCTGCGGCCCCCAGACGTGGCAGACCCTCGTCGAGGCCGGGTACCGCCTCGGCGACCGCCTCTTGTACCGTCGCACCCCGATGCAGCGCGGTGACGACGTCGCCGAGCTGCAGCAGCGCCTGTGCGCGCTCGGGTTCGACACCGGGCGCGTCGACGGCATCTTCGGCAACTCGACGGCCAAGGCGCTGCGCGAGTTCCAGGAGAACGCGGCGCTCCACGCCGACGGGATCCTCGGCACCGAGACGCTGCGCGAGCTGCGCCGGGTCGCCGCACGGGCCGCCCCGCCCCTCCAGCTCGTCTCGACGGTGCGTGCTCGAGAGCTCCTCCGTCAGTCCCCGCCGACGCTCTCAGGGCGCCACGTCGCCATCGGCGAGCCCGGCGGGCTGGCTGCACCGCTCGCGGCGCTCCGCCGGCGCCTGGTCGCCCACGGCGCGACCGTCACGACCCTCCACCACCCTGAGGACTCGGTCCAGGCGCAGCAGGCGAACGGGGTCGGCGCCGACGTCTACCTCACTCTCAGGCTCGAGCCTGAGCGCCCCGGAACGCTCGCTGCGTTCTACTCGGGCTACCGCGACGAGTCGGTCGGCGGTCGCCTGCTCGCCGAGACGATCCAGCGCATCGTTCCCGTTGCGCTGGGCGTGCCGGATCTCGGAGCCCGTGGGATGTCGCTCGCGGTGCTCCGGGAAACCCGGATGCCCGCGGTGATCGTCGAGGTCGGGCCCGCCACCGCCGTCGTCGAGCACGGACCTGCGCTGGCCGAGGCCCTGGCCAGGGCCCTCGCGGCGTGGGCGTCCGGCCCCTGGGAGTGAGCGTTCCGAGCGCTGTGGTAGAGGACGAGCTGATAATCCACAACGTCATGCACAGCTTGTGGATATCGGTCTAGTGGCGGTTGAGCTTGAGGGTCCCGCGGCGTGCTCGGCGATGGCCTCCCGGGTCGGTACCTGCCGGCTCAGTACCCGGGAGCTGGAGCGGAAGGCTGCGCACCCTCGACCATCGCCCTGTAGATGCGCTCGAGGTCCTCGAGCGTGGCGAACTCCACGACAACCCGACCGCGCCGGTTCCGCAGCTCGACCTTGACCCGAGTGTTCAGGTGGGTGGAGAGCAGCTCTTCGAGCTCCAGCAGCCCAGGCTCCGGTAGCCTCCGAGGTGCCGCACCCTTGGTAGTACCATCGGTATTACCACCACTCGTACCGGCAGGTGGGGAATCCTGGGCTACATGCCCGTCTTCTTCCTCCGGAGCGCCCGCCCTCACGGCTTCCTCCACCTGCCGAACGGTCAAGCCTTCGGCGACGATCCGGCTCACGAGCGCTTCCTGGAGCGTCCTGTCCGGAGTGCCGAGCAGCGCTCGAGCGTGCCCGGCGGAGATCGACCCATCGGCGAGCGCGCGCTGGACACCGGCCGGCAGCTGGAGGAGGCGAAGCGTGTTCGTGATCGTCGCGCGGCTCTTCCCGACGCGGGTCGCCACCTCCTCATGGGTATGGCCGAAGTCATCGATCAACTGCTGGTAGGCCGCCGCCTCTTCGAGCGGCCCGAGATCTTCGCGATGGAGGTTCTCGACGAGTGCCTGCTCCAGGCTGTGCGCATCGGCGGACACCTCGCGTACGAGCACCGGGATGGTCTGCAACCCGGCGCGGCGAGCCGCTCGCCAGCGTCGCTCGCCCGCGATGAGCTCGTACTCCGATCCGTCTCCGATCGGGCGCACGAGGACCGGCTGGAGCACGCCGAGCTCCCTGATCGAGGCCGCGAGCGCAGACATCGCCTCCTCGTCGAAGTGCGTCCTCGGCTGGAGTGCGTTGGGGCGGATGCTGGAGATCGGCACCTCGCGCAGTGCGCTTCCCTGCGACCCCGTCACCTCAGTCGGAATCAGGGCGCCGAGACCCTTACCCAACCCGCTGCGCCGCGCCATTGCTCACCTCCTTCGCAAGCTCTCGATACGCCACCGCCCCGCGTGAGGACGGATCGAACACCGTGATCGGCTGGCCGAAGGACGGCGCTTCTGAGAGCCGGACCGTTCGCGGGATCACGATGTTGCAGACCTTGCTCCCGAAGTGCTGGCGCACCTCAGCAGCGACGTCCACCGCGAGCCGCGTCCGCGCGTCGTACATCGTGAGCACGATCGCGCTCACTTCGAGGCGGTCGTTCAGGTTCGACGCCACGAGATGGACGTTGCGAAGCAACTGCCCCAGGCCCTCGAGGGCGTAGTACTCGCATTGGATCGGCACGAGCACCTCGCTCGCAGCGGCGAGCCCGTTCACCGTGATCAGCCCGAGCGACGGCGGGCAGTCGATCAGCACGAAATCGAAGTCCTCGAGTACGGTCTCCACCGCACGTCGCAGCCGAAGCTCACGGCTGAACACCGGCACCAGCTCGATCTCCACGCCGGCGAGGTCGATCGTGGCGGGGGCGACGAACAGGTTCCGCACGCTGGTCGCCTCGATGCAGTCCTCCATCGGCGTCTCGTGCATGATGACGTCGTACATCGACTGCTCGAAGTTCCGCGCGTCGATGCCGAGCCCGGTGGTCGCGTTGCCC
>JAJYYT010000215.1 GCA_021800645.1 Actinomycetes bacterium | reverse complement strand
AACGGTGCCGCTCAGCGACACCGGCGCTGTCGACCCGTGCCTCACGCTCGACGGTGTGACCGTCAGGGTGGTCGTGGTCGGCACCACGGCGCTGAACGGCGCCGCTGTCGAGGCGCTCGGGAGAAGAACATATGTCCCTATCGAGGAGCGCAACGTTGTGCCCCCTGTGCCACTTTTCGCTCCGTAGACGGCATAGAACGTGTAGCTCCCCGAAAGCGTTGCCACTGTCGCCCCTGGGATCGTGCACGTGAACGTCGAGGCTGTCGGATGGGTCGGTGTCTGCGTGAGCGGGAGATCTGTGCATCCCGTCACCGGAACCGTGACTGTCTCGAGGATCGCGACATGCCCGGTCGGGTACCCACCCACCTCCGGTGTCTCGGTGACCGAGCCGCTCAGGGTCACCGACGTCGCCGACCCGTAGCTCACGCTCGACGGACTGACCGCCAGCGTCGTCTTCGTCAGGTGGCCTGTCACCGCCCCGGCGACCGACAGGCCGATCGTCGCCCCCGAGACGACGACCGCCGAGGCCAACATCCCTTTCAGGGCGTGCCGCCATATGCGACGAGCCCTCATGGGTCCATCCCTCATCATCATCCTTCTCCCTTTTCTCCCTTGTTCCTTTTTCCCTGTTCCGAACGCACACGACCATGCGGCAGCGCACGGGCGGCACCAGCGCGGCAGCCGGCTCCATGGGTGACCGCCAGCCTCCAGCCTCCAGCTCCAACGCGGTCACGAGAACCCTCTCGACGCTCGAGAAGCCCGCCCTCTCGACGCTCGAGGAACCTGACCCTCTCGCGAGGGCCCGTTCGGGCTTGCTCACCTTCAACCGCGACTCGAGCATCGCGACTCTCGACCTCAGGTCGAGGGTGTGAACCAGGAGCTGGTGCTACACAGTCCATACCCTCAACCATTGGTCGAGGGTATGGGGGAGCGCTCTGCCAAGACCAGCACGACCACGCCGTCGTCTGGGGATCGGGTCGCCCGCGGGCCGCGACCTGTCCTGATGACCACGGTCGCTCCCGCTTCGGCATCAGCCCTGTCCTCACCGCCGTTCCTCCTTCGGCCTCGGAGCGGAGCACGGCATGCCGCTCCTCTCCTCAAGCCTGGCCCGTCTCCGCCGTCGGCCCCTCCGCCACCGCTCAGGCAGGCATTCTCCGGCACGCATGCCACGACAACCGCTATGCCCGATCAACATCTGCCCAACAATCGCCCCCGGGTGAGCACGCAAGGGCGAGCCCCGCAGCGTCCGGCGCGACCGCTGACCGTCCCACGCGAACGCCTTCGCTCACGTGCCCTCCAGCTCCACTCCAATTCCCAGAGTGCCGCTGGCCCAGAGTGCTGCGGGCCCAGAGTGCTGCGGGCTCGGTGTTCCACGTGACGGACCCGCAGACCACCGGCTCGGTCTGCCCCTCGAGGAGGACTGCGCCCGGCACCTTCGTCGTCATGGCGAACTGCTGGGCAGCCCGATGGGCGCCGCTCCGTGCACGCCAACCTGCGCCTCCGCGCCGTCGTGCGCTGGGGCGTCGAGGATCCCGGGCGTCACCCAACACCGGCGTCCGCCCATCTCGAGGAGGTCGACGACGACACGGGCCCCGGACCCTCAGCTCGAGCGGCGACCCCAAGCTCGCGTGCCCGGGCGCCTCGGAAGCTCCTGGGGCCGGGGACTGGGGTGGCTGGCCGGAAGACTGGGGGTGGCTGGCCGGGGACTGAGGCCGGGGAATTGGGGGGACTGCCCGGGGACTGAGGGAGGCGGGCCGGAGCCTGGGGGCCCGGCGGGCCGGAGCCTGGGGGCCCGGGGGGCCGGAGCCTGGGGGCCCGGCGGGCCGGAGCCTGGGGGCCCGTAGAGCGCCCTACCCGTGTCGGCGGCCGAGGCGGTCGCCATCGCTTCCCGTCACGACCATCACCCGACCACCGCCAGCGCGCCGGCAAGCTGCAGCGAGCGCAGGCGGCGTCCGCGCATGACGCTGAGCACGCGGGTCTCAGCGCGCCGAGCCCCGGCCGGCTCAGCCATCGCGCGCCACCGCTGCGAGGATCGGATGGTCCGCTGGCTACCCTCCGGCTCCCCTCGCTCCTGCCCCAGTCTCTCCCCTCGCGCTCCCGCCTTTCCCCACCCTGCCCGCCACGGCGCGCAGGGCCTCAGACGTGGTGGGCGACCCAGGTGATCCCCTGGTAGGCGCGGTAGCCGAGGTAGATCACGGAGGCCACGAGCATGAACTTGAAGTACCAGGGGACCGGCTTCCTCACCTCTTCGACGAGCTCGGACCCGCACTTCGGGCACTCCCCGTCCTCGGTGAGGTCCTCGTCCTCGACGACCTCTTCGCACTCCTCACACCACGGCACAGCTGCCTCCAATCACAGCCCCCAGGACGCGGGATGCCAGTCGAGCGACAGGGAGGCAACGGCCACGCTCGCCGCCCCGCACCCGGTCACCTTCCGCCGACCCTGACGCGCAACTTGATCGGGGTGGGCCCGAGCTCGAAGCGCTCCCGCAGCCCACGCTCGAGGTAGCGGAGGTAGGTCTGCGGGAGCTTGCCGGTCGCGAACAGCGTGAAGGTGGGCGGGTCCACCGCGCCCTGGACGCCGTAGCGGACGCGTGCGCCGGGCGCGGGATGGGCTTCCTGGATGTCTCGCAGCGCACGGTTCAGCGCCCCCGTCGGCACCCGGTGGTGGTACGCCTCGACGGCAGCGTGCAGGGCGGGAAGGACCTTGTGGACCCCGCGTCCGCTCGCGGCGCTCACCCGGAGCACCGGCGCGGTGCCGAGGAAGGCCAGCCGCTCGCCCACCCCCGCGAGCACCTCGGCGCGGTCGCCGGTCGCAACGAGGTCCCACTTGTTCACCACGATCACCGCCGGGCACCCCGCAGCGTTGATCCGCTCGGCGAGCCGCTGGTCCTGGTGCGTGGCGCCGACCGTCGCGTCGATCACGAGCAGCGCGATGTCCGCGCGGTCCAGCGCCTCGAGCGCCCGCAGCACCGCGTACGCCTCCACGCCCCGGTCCGTGCGCGAGGGGCGGCGCATGCCTGCCGTGTCGACGAAGCACAGCGGCCCCTCTTCGGTGGTGATCACCGTGTCGATCGCGTCGCGCGTCGTGCCGGGAAGGTCGTGCACGATCGAGCGCTCCTCGCCGATCAGCCGGTTGAACAGCGTCGACTTGCCGGCGTTGGGCCGTCCCACGAGCGCCACGCGCGCCACGCCGTCTGCGCCGTGCGCATCGTCTCCACCGCTCTCGCCGCCCGGCCCGCGCCACTCTTCCACATCGTCGGACCGCTCGGCCCGACCCGCCTCC
Organism: Actinomycetes bacterium; assembly: GCA_021800645.1. The sequence continues at coordinate 1,248 of JAJYYT010000215.1, read as the reverse complement.
TGCTCCTCCCGGGGCACATCGCGCGCCAGCCTGCGGACCACCTCGTCCAGCAGGTCGCCGGTCCCGCGTCCGTGCAGCGCGCTCACGGCCCAGGGATCCCCTGCGCCCAGGCTGAGCAGCTCCCAGGCCGCGGGCTCCCGGGAGGCGTCGTCGACCTTGTTCGCGACGAGCAGCATCGGGGTGCCGGCCCTGCGGACCGCCCGCACCGTCGCGACGTCCTCCTCGGTCGCCCCGACCGTCACGTCGACGACCAACAGGACGAGGTCCGCCGCGCTGAACGCCCGCTCGGCCTGTGCGCTCACCTTCGCGTCGAGCGCTCCCCCGGCGGGGAGCCAGCCGCCGGTGTCGACCAAGACGAAGGGTACCCCGGCCCACTCGGCTTGCAGCTCCTTGCGGTCCCGGGTGACCCCGGCCTCCTGCTCGACCACGGTCGCCCTCCGCCCGACGATGCGGTTCACGAGCGAGGACTTGCCGACGTTGGGGCGGCCCGCCACGACCACGACCGGGAGGCGCCGTCCTGGCCCGGACGGCGGACGGACCTGCGCGCTCATCGCCGTCGTCATCGTCGTCCTCATCGTCGGCCGGCGAGCGCCTCGCGCAGCGATCGTCCGTCGGACGCCACCACCTCGACTGCGCGCGGGAGGTCCGCCAGGGTCTTGCCGTCGAGGAACCGCCCCTGCGACAGGCACGCGTCGGGGAGGAGGTACCGGGCTTCCTCGGGCTCTCGGGCGAGCGCCCGGGCGAGGTCGTGGCCGGTGAGCAGCCCTGCGACCGCGATGTTGCCGCCGAAGAAGTCGTGCTCGACGGGGAGCACGCGCACCCCGGGAACCCCCTCCAGCAACGGCCCCAGCACGCGTGCGCCGTACGCGCCGGTGAGCACGGTCGTCGGCCGCGGGTCGGGGCCGCCGGGGGCCGCCGCGGCGCGCGGCAGCCGCGGCGCGCGGTAGCCCGACGCCGGGGCCCCCTCCACCCAGGCGAAGAAGCCCGGCCGCACCCCGTGCGCCGCGCCGTCGTCGCCCCGGAACGCCCGTTCGAAGGCGCGGGCCATGCCGATCCCGTTCTCGTGCTGGGGGAAGCCGTCGTACGCCTCGGCAGGGGGAAAGTCCGTGCCGGCGAGCAGGTAGTACTCGTCCGCCGCGTAGACGAGGCGCCTTCCGAGCACCTGGAGATAGCGCTCCTGCCACTCGGTGACCGTGTCGCACACGGCGCGTGCCTCGTCGGAGGTGTGCGCGCGCATGTCGGGCTCGT
>JAJYYT010000214.1 GCA_021800645.1 Actinomycetes bacterium | reverse complement strand
CATCATTGTGCTGTCGTAGTCGGTCGGCCCGAACAGCGAGCGAGGGCTCGAGTTGAAGGCCCAGGTGAACGTCGGTCCCGATGCTGTCGACGCGCCGGCGTTCGGCACGTCTGCCGCGAGCGCCACGAGGCCGGTCGTGGCCATGAGGGTCGCGCCGAGCGCACCGGCGAACTTGGCGAACCGCCGTCGAGCACGAGGCTCTGCGCACGCTGCGCGTCGCGGCTGGATCACTGGGTCCCCCCTTTTCTTCGGGAGCCAGGGAGCGTCTCGGAGTCCCCCGGCTTCGACGTACAGGTCGTCTCTGAGTTGTCTGTTGAGTTGCTTACCAGGGCTTCTGACAACCTGAGAAGCTAGCAGAGTTGCGGTTCGGTGACAAGAGGGCTGGTTCCTCGCCGGCTGCACTTTTCAGGTCCAGGCGAGCCGCGCCGAGCTACACGGCCGACGCCGGACCCGTGAGCTCTCCGTCGACTCTCCGCCAGATCCCGAGCGGGTTGCCGTCTCGGAGGGCGGGAGGCAAGAGTGCGTCAGGCACGTCCTGGAAGCACACCGGGCGGAGGAAGCGGTCGATGGCTGCCGCGCCCACTGAGGTGTCGCGCGCCGAGGTGGTCGCCGGGTAAGGGCCTCCGTGGTGCATGGCGCGGACCACGGCCACTCCGGTCGGCACGCCGTTCACGATGACCCGTCCCGCCTTGCTCGCCAGGAGCGCGACAAGGGCCGACCACGTGAGGGCTTCCTCGGTCTCGAGGTGGATCGTCGCAGTCAAGCTGCCCTCGAGGCGCTCTGCAACCTTGGTGAAGTCCTCCTCCCGACAACGCACCACCACGCCACCAGGACCGAAGTGCTCCGCACGCAGTGTCTCGTGGAAGAGCAGCGCCTCGAGCGACGCTCCGAGCAGGGTCCCTCCGACCACGAAGGAGCCCTCGGCCTCGGATGTGGACGAGCTCGTCAACGCGAGGTTCCGCGTGCCGCCCGCCTCGCCGGCCTGTGCGCTGAGCGCCACGACGTCCTCGAGCGCCGACGCGGCGCGCATCGAAGCGAGGAACCCGTCGCGCACCTGGCGGTTGAGCAGGGGCTGGACTGGCTGGGCAGCAAATGCGGCGGCCAGCACGCGCTCGAGCTCCTCCCCGTCTGGCCCGTCCGCCAGCACGATCAGGTTCGGCTTCGTGCACAGTTGGCCGGCCGATCCGGTCAGCGACGCGGCGAGGGCGTCGGCGATCCGACCCCCACGGCGCTTCGCCGCCGCGGCGGTCACGAACACCGGGTTCGAGCTGCCCATCTCCGCGTAGACGGGAATCGGGTCCGGACGTCGGTTGGCGGCGTCGAACAGCGCCCGCCCTCCTTGGAGGCTGCCGGTGAACGCCACGGCTCGGATCTGCGGTGCGCCCGCGAGCCCCTGGCCGAGCGCGCGTGAGCGCCCCTGGAGAAGCGCGAACCACCCCTGGTCGTACCCGCAGTCCTCGAGGGCTCGCACCATGAGGCGCCCGCAGAGCTCGGAGGTGGCCGGATGCGACTCGTGAGCCTTCACCAGTACGGGGCACCCGGCGGCGAGCGCAGATGCGGTGTCTCCCCCGAGGACGCTGAACGCGATCGGGAAATTGCTGGAGCCGAACACGGCCACCGGACCGATCGGCATCCCCACTCTGCGGAGCTCCGGTCGGCCCGCGGCGGCGTCGGCGCGGTCGATCGTGGCGTCCAACCGCTCGCCGCGTCGCGCGAGCTCAGCCATGAAGCGGAGCTGCCCCGAGGTCCGCGCGACCTCGCCCGCGAGCCGTTCGCGAGTCAGGCCGGTCTCCACTGCCGACTGGGCCACGATCTGCGTCGCGTGGTCGTCGAGCAGGTCTGCGACGGCGAGGAGCGCGTCGATAGGAGCTGACCCTCCCGCTCGTGCAAATGCTGCTTGCGCATGGGAGATCGCCGCGCTCACGGCGCGCGCGTCCGCTGTGTAGAACACCGGACCGGTTTCCTCGCCCGAGCGCGGGTCGTGCGCGCGAAACCCGTCGTCTCCGCCCGGCCATTCCTTGCCGCCCACGAGCGTGACCCCTGATGCGGCAAGTGCGTTCGCCATGGTTCATCCTCCTGGCACCGTGCTGACAGCGAATTGCGAAGCATGCCGCGCCGCGAAGTGACCCCTGAAGCGCCCGGGGGCGGCGCCGTGGGCCTTCAACTCGCTGCGCGCGTGCGCGGACCACGACACCGTAGTCTCGTCTTGCTCCTTCGATGCTCACGTCGCTTTCGGAGACGAGGCCAACGACCCAAAAAAACAGCATCACCGCACCCCGACCCCTCAGCCTCATGAACAACATCGGGGATCGTCTGGTTCGGCCGGCGCCTGGATTGCCGTCTCGGTCCCGACCGTGCGATCGAGGGCGTGCACCATCCGAGTGATCTTGTCGCGCAGTTCGGCGAAGGCCGCCACGTGCTCGGGCGGCGCGGCGAGCGGCAGGCCATTCGAGGCTCCGCCGAGCAGATCGAGCGCTGCTTCAAGGCTGGGCGCTGCGTCGATTGCGAGCAGGCCGAGCGCGGCGGCCCCGAGCGCGGTGCCGTCCTCCCCACCGACCAGGACCATCGGCCGGTCGAGCGCGGCGGCCATCAGGTCGCGCCACAGGGGAGATCTGAAGGCACCGCCGGTGGCTCTCACCGAGGCAACCGGGTAGCGCCGGTCGACCCGGTCGAGAAGGAAGCGCATCTGCAGGCATACTCCTTCGATCGCAGCCCGCCGCAGGTGAGCGGCGACGTGGTGGCGTCGGAGCCCGAGGTAGGCACCGGCGAGGTCCCGGTCCCACAGCGGCGCCCGTTCAGGGAGCAGGAACGGGAGCATCACCAGCCCGTCGCTGCTGTCCGCGATGGCCCCGCTCGGCGCGCCCGTCCCTTCGTCGGGCGTCAATGCGATGCGGCCGGGCGCCGAATCGACCTCGGGCGCGAATGCGCGATCGGCCCACCGCAGGATCTCGGCCCCGTTGGAGATCGCCCCTCCGGTGACCCACAGCTGCTCGGTGAGCGCATAGCAGAACAGCTCACCACCGGGATCGGGATGCGGGCCGTCGACGGCGAGCCTGATGGCCCCACTGGTCCCGAGCGACAGCCCCGCGACACCCGGCGCGAGCGCCCCGGCTCCGAGGTTGGCGAGCGGACCGTCGCCCGCACCGACCGCGACCGGGGTGCCCGCCGGCAGACCGACGTCCGCCGCGACCTTCCGGTCCATCGCGAGGACATCGGTGGTCGCCCGGACCACCGGCAGCTGGGCCGGCTCGATGCCGGCCGCCCCCAGCGCCAGCGGGCTCCAGCTCCGGGTCGCGATGTCGAGCAGGCCGGTTCCCGAGGCGGAGGACACCTCGGTGGCCAGCGTGCCGGTGAGCCACCAGATGAGGTAGTCCTTCAAGCCGACCCACCAGCGCGCCGCGGTCCACGTCGCCGGGTCGTGGAGGCGGAACCACACGGCCTTGGCGAGGGGCGTCATCGGATGGACCGGGGTGCCGGTGGCTTGCTGGAGCTCGAGCGCGTCGGGTCGGCTCGCGAGGTCGGCGGCCGCGTCCGCGGCTCTCCCGTCGGCCCACGTGACCAGCGGCGAGACCGCCTGGAGCTCGGCGTCGAGCGCGATCAGGCCGTGCATGGCCGCGCTGAGCGACACTCCGATCACCTCCGCGGCGCCGACCGAGGAGACGCACTCGGTGAGGGCGTCCGCTGCGGCGGCGAGGATCACGGCCGGGTCCTGCACCTCTTGTCCCGGAGCCGGGTGCATCAGCGGGTACCGACGGAGCGCGATCGTCCGCCACTCCCGCTCGAGCCCGAACGCGGCGGCTTTGACGCTGCTCGTGCCGACGTCAAGGCCGATGATCACCTGTGGGGGGGCCGGGGTCACTTCTCGGCGCCGACGAGCGCCTGGCACTGCTCGGCCACCGCGGCGACCACCTCTGCATCGGAGGCGAGTTCGGAGTCGATCGCGCAGAGCACCTTTCGCGCCGCGTGGCGGACGGAACCGGTGGCGAGCGGCACGAGCTGCGCGGCGCGCACGTCGTGAACAGGGGCACCGAAGCCGCGCAGGTGGCACAACCACGCGCCGAGGATGCGGGTGCCGGCGGCAGGCAGCCGTCCTGCGGCCCGCTCGGCGCGCAGCACCGGCAGGACCCGGACGACCAGCTTCTCGGACCCGTCCTCGGCGATTCGCGCCAGCTGATCGTGCATCCTGGCGTTGGCGAACCGTTCGCCCAGGGCGGCCTCGTAGGCGGCGATCTCGCCGGGCGGCTGGTCCAGGTGGGCGGCGGCGGTCGCCCACCACTGTTCCACCCACTCCCGGCACCGGTCGTCGGCGAATGCGTCGGCGACGCTTGCATGGCCGAGCATTGAGCCGGCGTAGGCGAGGAGCGAGTGGGCGCCGTTGAGCAGCCAAAGCTTGCGGCGCTCGTAGCCGCTCACGTCCTCGGTGAAGACCGCCCCGGCGTCCTCCCAGCGGGGCCGGCCGGCGGGAAACGTCCCGGAGAGGACCCACTCGCTGTACGCCTCGGTCACCACCGGCACCTCGTCGCAGCGACCCGTC
>JAJYYT010000003.1 GCA_021800645.1 Actinomycetes bacterium | reverse complement strand
CCAGCAGTTGCATCCGGACTCGATGAAGAGGTGCGGCACCTTCTCGGTGTTGAGGTACTTCTGGACCGCCAGGTTGGTGGGCGTCCCGAGCGAGCCCACGTCGGCAAAGATGTGGTCTGTGAGCACCAGCTTGCGCGTGAGCGTGGCCGTTGTCGTGGGGTCGTACTTGTCGTTCAGGTAGATGTACTTGATCTTGCGCCCGTAGACGCCGCCGTGGGCGTTGACCCACTTGAACAGCGCGTTCATCGCGGGGGCGATCTCGCTGTAGCCCGGCGCGGCCGGACCGGTCAGCGGGACGGTGGCGCCGATCGTGATCTGCGTCTTGGTCACCCCTGTGGTGGACGCGCCCGCGACGGCGTTGCCGACGACGACACCGCTCGCCGCGAGCAGTATCGCCAACGCCGCGCCTGCAGCCACCGACCGGCGCGTGCCCGACCCATGACGTCGAAATTTCATGGACTGCTCCTCTCTTTGGTCTCCAGGTCGAGGTGACCGTGGGTTGTCGTTGCAGAAGACGGGCCCGGACGGTCGCCAGCTGGCGAGACGACGTCGCCCTGCGCGCTCGCAGGCGGCACGGCCCCGACGCGAAGAGCGAGGTCGGGATCGACGTCGACGGCACGCACGTCGCTGTCCGCGCTGCCATCGCCGGCGTGGCGGTCCCTCGCGGGACCTTGGAGCGAGGGGTCGGCGATCGCCTTCCACACCCGCAGACCGATCCAGCGGAGCCCGCCTTGGATGCCGCTGGGCGCGACGAGCATGGCGACGATGAGCACGACCCCGAAGAAGGCGTCGGACAGGTAGGCGGCGGCGGACGTGCCGAGGGAGAGGTGCTGGGACAGCGACGTGCTCCATGTCGGCATGTACACCAGCGCCACCGCCCCCCACCAGACGCCGACCAGGGAGCCCGCACCTCCGAGGACCATGGCGGCGAGAAGGGCGATCGACAGGGCGAGCGGGAACTCCCCGATGTTCACGACGCCGGTCGAGAGGACGAGCAACGCGCCTCCGAGCCCCGCGCATCCTGCGCTGACGGCGAAGGCCAGGACCTTGGTGCGGGCCACGTGGATGCCGCTGACCGCTGCCGCGACCTCGTCGTCCCTGACGGCCTTGAAGGCCCGCCCGAACCTGCTGCGGACCAGGTTCGCCAGGAGCACGAGGACCACCAGCGCGCAGAGGATCTGGATCCACGAGAGCCACTGCTCCGAGCTGATCGTGCCAGGCGCGACCGGCGGTGTCGTCGTGAGACCCTGCTCGCCGCCGAACACCGAGCCGTACTGGGCGGAAAGCTGGGGAAGTCCGAGGGCAAGCATGAGGGTGACACCGGCCAAGTACGGCGCGCTGAGCCGAGCGGCCGGGACGCCGACGACGACTCCGGCCGCGGCCGCGATCACGGTTGCCAGCACCAGCTCGCCGACGAGCCCGACGTGCGCGTGGAGCTGCAGGAGGGCGAGGGTGTAGGCCCCGACGATCATGAAGGCGCCTTGGCCGAGGGAGAATTGGCCGTTGAGCCCGGTTAGGATGCTGAGCCCGCCGAGCACGATCGCGTACACGGCGATCTGACCGATCTGGTAGTCGTTGTAAGAGCTCACGTTGACGGTGACGACGTAGAAGAGCGCCGCCCCGAGCACCAAGAAGACCAGGTGGCGGACGAGGGGATGGCGCGGGAGCCGGAGCCTGCGCGCGAGGGGGCGCGCGAGTCGGCGTGCCCCGTCGGACGCGGGAGCGCCCGCTACCCCATGCGCAGGGGCACCCGTCACACTCGCCTGACCTCCGCGGTGCCGAAGAGACCCTGCGGACGGAGCATGAGCACGAGGAGGAGGAGCACCAGCGCGGCGATCGGCTGGAGGTCCGATCCGACGTAGGCACCCACGAACGCGATGGCGAGCCCGGTGACCAACCCGCCGACGAGGGCGCCAGCGGGGCTCAGCAGCCCTCCCAAGACAGCCGCGGTGAAGCCGTAGACGAGGTTGAGGTCCATGTAGTACGGGCTGAACGAGCTGAGCGGGGCGACCAGCAGCCCCGCGAGCGAGCCTGCGGCGCAGGCGAGCGCCCAGCCCAGCGTGAAGAGCCGCCCGACGCGCACGCCGAGGAGCTGGCTCACCTCGGGCGAGAAGGCGGCGGCTCGCATGCGCAGCCCCAGGTCGGTCCAGCGGAACAGGGCGACGATGGCCACCACCAGCACCGCCACGGCACCGACGATGAACACGTCGAACTGCGAGAAGGCGACCCGCGTCGTGCCGACCACCAGGCCCCTTTGGGAGAAGGCGGCGGGGAAGCCTTGCGACGCGCCGCCCCAGATGCTCCCCGCGACACCCTCGAGCACGACGAGCAGGCCGATCGTGACGATCACCGGGTTGAGCGCAGGCTTGCCCCGCAGCGGTCGCATCAGGGTGCGCTCCACCACCGCCCCGAGCACGAAGCCGATGGCGAGTGCCGACACGAAGGCCGGCCAGTAGCCCAGCCCGGCGGTCAGCAGGCTGAAGGCGATGAACGTCGTGAACATCCCCATGGCTCCCTGGGCGAAGTTGACGATGCCGGTCGCCCGAGAGACGAGGACGAGGCCGAGCGCGACGGCAGCGAAGACCATCCCTTGGGCCACCCCGCTCAACAGGACGTTCACGAAGAGGCCCATGACGTCAGAACCCCAGGTAGTGGCGGCGGAGGTCGGAATCGACCGCCAGACGCGCAGGCTCGTCGGCGGCGACGACCCGCCCGAGGTTGAGGACGATCGCCCAGTCGGCGACCGAGAGCGCGCTCCTGGCGTTCTGTTCGACGAGGATGGCGCCAAGGCCCTTCTCCGCCGTCAGGTCTCGGAGCGTCGCCATCATCTGAGCCGTGATCATCGGCGCCAGCCCGAGCGACGGCTCGTCGAGCAGCAGGAACCGGGGTCGCGAGACGAGCGCGCGGCCGATGACCAGCATCTGGCGCTCGCCACCCGAGAGGCTGGAGGCGGAGCGGTGGCGCCTGTCCCCCAGCCCGGGGAACCGTTCGTAGATCTCTTCGATCGCGCCTCGCCGCTCCGCTCGCCGCACCCGGCAGAACGTGCCGAGGCGGAGGTTCTCGTCGACCGTCAGCTCGGCGATGACGCCGCGGCCTTCGGGCACGTGCGCCACGCCCATTCGCGCGATGGCCTCAGGCTGACGACCCGTGAGCAGGCTTCCGTCGAAGCTCGCCGTGCCCGCCTGGTGCCGGACCAGACCGCTCAGCGTCCGCAGCAGCGTGGTCTTGCCCGCGCCGTTCGCTCCGAGGACCGTCGTGATCCTGGCGTCGCGCGCCTCGAAGGAGACCTCGTCGAGGGCGCGCACCGGGCCATAGCGAACCGAGAGCTTGTCAACCTGCAGCATCGACAGTCCCTCGGGCAGCAGGCGGCGGGTTGGCAGTCGACGGGCTGGCGCTCACGGCGTCGCCCAGGTACGCGGCGGTGACCTCCGGGCTTGCCTGGACCTCCTCTGGCGAACCCGCGGCGACGACCTCACCGAAGTTGAGCACGACCAGGCGGTCGCAGGTGGCCATGACGAAGTCCATGCGGTGCTCGACGAGCAGCACCGACATCTCCGCGCGCAATCGCTGAAGACGGAGCGAGAGGTCGTCGATGTCGTCCGTCGAGAGGCCGCTCGCGGGCTCGTCGAGGAGCAGCAGCCGCGGGCGGCTGATCAGCGCGCGGGCGAGCGCGACACGCTTTTGGACCCCGTAGGGAAGTGAGCCGGGGAGGCGCCCGGCCCAGTCCGCGACGCCTAGATCGGCGAGCAGGGCCATCGCGTCGCAAGCGACGCGTCGCTCCTCCCTGCTCGAGCGCCACAGCCCTCCGAGCGCGGAGCCGAGGTCGGCGTGGAGCGACGGCTGAGCACCGCAGATGACGTTCTCGAGCGCGGTCAAGCCCCGACACAGCCCGACCCCCTGGAGGGTGCGGGCGATGCCCAGCCGCCCGAGGTCGTGGGGGTGGTGCTTTCGAAGAGGACGGCCCCCCCACAGGATCCGTCCGCGTGTCGCTCGCACGAAGCCGCTGATCGCGTTGAACAACGTGGTCTTGCCGGCCCCGTTCGGGCCGATCAGCCCGACCACCTCCTGCGGTGCCACAGTGAGCGACACCCCGTCGAGCGCGAGCAGCCCCCCGAACCGGACGGTGAGCTCTTCGATCTGGAGGCCGGTGTCGGCAGCGGCAGTCGGCACGTCGCTCGCTTCTTCGAGCCCTGGAACCGGCACGTCGCTTCTCGACCTCCCCCCGGCCACGCCGTCTGCCCCCGCAGACATGACACGCGACGCATCCGACGAACTACACGATCGCAACACGATTGTCAAGATGGCTCGGAGGGGCACCGCCTCCAGGACACTGCCGCTGACCTGCCTCGATGCGAGCCGCAATTCTGGACGGTGGACGTACGAATAGGCCGAGGGCCTCGGAGAAAAGCTCCTCTTGCCGCGCGCACGGGGGCACACACGCTCTTTGGCCCGGCTCATTGGGCCCGCTCATCGGGCCTGCTCATCGGGCCTGCTCATTGGGCCCGCTGGGACGAGCGCACACCGCGCCGTCGCCGCCTCCCGAGGCGCCCCCTCACGACGCGCGCGAGGCGATCACGGTGCTTCGACCAGATGGAAGGTGCCGACGTCGAGACCGGTGAATGTCGGATGGATGCCTGTGCCGTACGCCACGATCGTGTGCGGCAGGGACGACGGACCCTCGGCCGGCGGGAAGTAGGCATCTCCATGGGATCCGAGGCGGCGGGCGATCATCCTTGGGGCAGACCTGGGTCGCTGCAGCGCAGCGCGCCGACCGGATGAACGCACTTCGAATCAGCTCCCGGGGGGCGGATGGCCATGCCCCCAGTCTGCCGGCATCGGCCGCAGCAAACCGCGCACCCGGTGGGAACTGTCCATGTGCCAGATCGAGACCTCCACCACCAGCGTCTTCGACGACCCTCGTCGCGCCCGGGCATTCTTCGAGGCGCTCGTCCAAGACAACGTCGGCGTCGGTCGTCCCGGCGAGGTCGCCATAGTGTGCTCGCGACCTTTGCGTCGTCCCACCAAGCACATCTACCGCCAGCGGAGCTTCGGCGCCTTGACGGAGGTCCGCATGGACTTCAGCTACAAGCACTCCCGGGTGAATCAATACCTGAAGGAAGGGAGAGCCCTTCGCATCGAAACCGTCATCAACGGCCCGAGGGACCTCGACGTCGCCTGCTGCCTGGAACACCTTCCCGAGCTCCAAGCCAAGGCCCGCCAGGTCAACCACCGTCTGCTTGTGATCGAACGTGCCGGCCAGGTTGTGATCGAACGTGCCGGCCAGGACTGTGCCATCGAGACCGTTCTCTTCGAGCGGAGCTCACAGCCCCCGCTCACCGTCCGGCCAGTGCACGCTCCTCCACATGGTCCTCGTGGTACCCGATCGTCTTCGGCGAACGGTTGCGCACTCGAAGCGAGAGTTCGAACCCTCTGGCAAGCTCGGCCACGTCACTGACCGCCAGCTGTTCGGTTGCCAGCATGAGATCGCCTCCACCTTGCAACTAGGCGATCGACGAGCACCTAGTCAATGAGAGCAGCTTTGCTGCGCTGTGCTGCGCCTGTCTCAGCAGTTTCTCCAGTTCGTGGGCGCTGCCGGGATCGAACCGACGACCTGCTCGTTGTAAGCGAGCTGCTCTACCGACTGAGCTAAACGCCCTGGACCGTTCGACGACCAGGCACGTCAGGCACCTGGGGCAGGGACGGAGAAGGTCAGGAGAAGGTAATTGTGCGGTGTTGCCTCCGGGCTTGCAATCCCCCCGGGGGGTCAACAGGCCGCCGCGGCGAGCTGCGCCAGCAGCGGCGCCGTCGCGGCAGCCACCGGTCTGCGCGGTGAGCCGTCACGAACGACCAGGTCGAGGCCGTCGAGCTCGGTGACGACCGCCCCCGCCTCCGTGCACACGAGCATGGCACCGACGTAGTCCCAGACCGACAGCGCGGAGTTCCCCGCGACCCGGTAGCCGTCGAGCGAGCCGTCGGCGACCGCGCACATGTCGAGCGAGGCCGCGCCGAGCGCGCGGAACTGCGCCCAGCCGGGGTAGGCGCGCGGGAACCCGGAGATGCCCACCACGGCGCCGGACAGCGCGGACGTCTCCGAGGGGCGCAGGGAAGCGCCGTCACGAAAGGCACCTCCGCCCCGGAACGCCTGATAGCGAACGCCCGACACCTGATGGACGACGAGCGCGACGAGCGCCCCCTCGTCGTCGAGGACGCACAGGCTGGTCGAGTACCACGGGATCCCGAGCGCGGCGTTGGTCGAGCCATCGACGGGGTCGACGACGACGAGCAGGGACGAGTCGGGGCCGGTGCGCCCGGACTCCTCAGAGAGGACCGCGAACCCCTCGCCATGCAGCACCGAGCACACGGCATCATCCGCGACCAGGTCGAAGGCGTACTGCCCCTTCCGGTTGCCAGGCCGACGTCGTGCGGCGGGGTCGATCCCTTCGAGGGCGACCCGGACGGCGCGAGCCGCCTCCAGCAGCACCGGGAGCAGCCCCTCGCCGTCACCGGGCGGTCTGCTCACCGGAAAGGACGCTGGAAGGACACTCGGAGAGGTTTGCGCACCCGGGCCGGCGGCGCAACCGAGCCGGATGCCACGAGCGGCGCACCACGTCCGGTGCGAGCACCCTTTAGTCTCGTAGCATTGTGGCTGCCATCGACGTCGCCGGCTATGTCGCCGACCTGAAGGACCACTCGGTCGACCACGGGTTCCACGTGCACGATGAACGTCACTTCGTAGAGACGTACTCCCTGCGCCAGGTGTGGGAGGTCGACCTCCATCCCGAGGAGGGGTGTGGAGGGCCGCTCGATCTCCATCTCGCGCTCGAGGTCGATCCACGAGTGCTCCTCTCCTTCGAGGACGTGGTCCTCGAGCTCTCCGACGACGAGGAGCCCCCCGACGACTTCCATTTCCCACTGACCTTCACCTGGGCGCTCCCGCCCCTGCCGCACGGTCCTGACCTGCTCCGGCTCGCGATCGACCTGGCAGGTATAGGCGGCATCGAGCTGCCCCTCGAGGTGTCGGCCATCGACTCGTTTGCGTCGGCGACCGACGGTCCCGAGCGCCGCCTCAACATCGTCGCGCGCCATCCGGTCTCGCTCGCCCGGGTGCTCTCGGGCGAGGAGCTGCTCTGCGACGTCTTCGACCGCTGCCTCGCCGTCAGCCGCTTCCTGCTCGAGGCCGCCGAGACCTGGCTGGGATGACACCGGCCGGGCGCGAGCCGAGGGGCGGAGGTCGCCTCCCCGGAGCGCGCGTGCCAAGGAAGGGCGCTTTACTCCGGGGAGCGCGCGTGCCTGCTCTGGCCGCCCTCTCAGTCGGCGCGGCCCTGCTCTTGAGCGGCTGCTCCAATGCCGGCAGCGCCCTCGCACAGGCCGCGTGCACCCACGTCGACACCTCGATCCACCTCTTCGACCAGGCCGAGCGTGCCCGGACCGTCGCCGGCGCGCACGAGAAGGCCGATCAGGCCACGGGCCAGCTCGACCAAGCGCTGCAGCTCGCCGCCCGGGCCACCTCGGCGAACCCCGCCTTCAACCCGCTCATGACCACCCTTCAAGAGATCGGGCGGACGTCGGAGTCGAACTTGATCCCGGCGTTGCGAGCACAGTGCGCGGCGGCGCGGAACCCGACATCCCAGTCCCCGGTCCCCAGCACGCCGACATCGGGCACAGTGCCGGCAGGTGCATGATCGGTCCGAGCAGCGCGATGAGGCCGATGCGGCCCCGCAACTGAAGATGCCCTCCCCGCCGCGGGCATGGCGCGTGGATCCCTCGCCCGTCGATATCGTTGCCCCGAGCGAGATCGGGAACCCCGACCGAGGCTGACCATGCTGCTCGACTCGACACGCACCGTCCGCGCACAACCAGGTGAAGGAGCACTGCTGGAGCACCGACCCTACCGGCGTCCTTCGTTGCGCGTCCGTCGGCGACGGATGGTCGCCCTCGCGCTCGTCGTGGTGGTCGCAGTGCTCGGCCTCGTCGCCGCCGGGCTCTCGGCATCAGGAGGCCAGAACCTGCCCCCGCTGCCCGCGACACGCTTTCGCGCCAGAATCGTGTCGATCGCCGAGTCCCAGCTCGGGTACCGCACGGACCCCTCCCACTCCTACTGCAACAAGTTCAGTGCCTTCTGGGGCGCGGGCACGCCGTGCGGCCACGGTCTGCGCAGCGAGGAGTGGTGCGCGGACTTCGCCGCGTGGGTGTGGCGGAAAGCTGGCGCCGTCTTCACATACGCATACACGCCCTCGGACATCAATGCGTCGTCAGGCAGCTTCTATCTCTGGGCGGTCGCCCACGGCACCTGGCACCCCGAGGGGAGCGGCTACGTGCCGAAGCCGGGCGACGTCGCGGTCTACGGGCTCGACCCGACAACCGGGACGGCCGCCCACGTCGCAGTGGTGACGGGCTTTCGCGACGGTGCGCGCGGACCTGACGTGGTGAACGGCGACGGCGACCGCACGGGCTTCAGCGTGGTCGAGATCGGCACCGACCAGTACAGGGCGGACACGCCGGGCACCGTCGCCCCCCTGTCGGGCTACGCGTCCCCTGTCCCTCCCGAGGGGACTGCGAAGTAGCACGGCGGTTGCCGTGCGCGCCTCCCGCGCTCGCTTTTCGGTCAACAGGGACCCGGCCAGACGACCTCGGCAGGTGCGACAACCACCTCGGCACCGCCTGAGCCGGCGCCGCAGACATCGGCGAATCGGCGGTCCCAGTCGTCGTCCACCTGCCCGGCCGCGTGGAAACGCACGGCCTCGGCGCTGAGCCGGACCGTCCCATCGGGCTCGAGGCTCCCGACGTTCGTCGCGGCGAGCACGTCCGCGAGCCGCTGCACTGTCGCCTCGGAGGAGCGGGTCGCGTGCTGCGGCGCAGTCACGACGACCGATGCACGAGCCACGTCCTGGGGTTCGACGAGGACGACGACCACCTTGTCGAGGTCGACCGCGAACCGCATCGGCTCAGGTTGTGACGGCGGTGCCGGACGCGAGCAGGCCGCGGGATCGGAGCCGCTCCACCAACCAGGCCACGCTGTCGGGTTGCGCGATCGCCTCCTGCCAGCCGTCGAGCAACCGTTCCACGTCGGCTTGGCTCGCCACGGTCCCGACGACCGCGACGCTCATCCCCTCGATCTCCTTTTCGTCCGTGCGATGCGTGCCTCGGGCGTGGATGCCGCCGAACGGTGTCGCCCACTCCGAGGGGACCGGCTCACGCATGACGTAGAGCTCGCCGGTGTCCTCGATCCAGCTGAGCTCGTAACGGACCCCGTGCGCGTCCCGCCAGTCCTGACCGAACTCGACCTCGACGGAGCTCCGCCGTCGCTCGTCCGCGTCGTAGAACTCCTCGATGTCCACTCGGCGGACTGTAGTCGCCCTCCTGGGAGCGCGATCGTCCACGAGGGCCCTCCGCGCAAGTGCTTGCGCAACGCCGCGGTGCTGGCCAACGGCGTTTTTGACCGCGTGCGCGCCGTGGGAGCGTCGGTGGGAGCGACGGGGGGAGCGACTCGGCGCACCGTCACGGCATGACGACCGATGCACTGCGACCATTCGATCGACTTGCGCGCAACTGGGCGGCCTGCCGGCGAACGCCCGCCTCGCAGGCAGCGTTGGCGGCGCTGGCCCAGTCCGAGCCCGCCGTTGCGAGCCTCGGCGCGCGCGACCTGGGCGATCTCGTCGACGTGCTGATCGGTACGAGCCCGGCAGCGTGGCGCGTCGGGCGTGGGTGCGAGGAGCGGGAGCGGGCTGCTGCGCTCTTTCGTCTGATGCTGCGGGCGGGCCACATCCATCCGCTGATCCCGCGTGCGCTCGTCCAGGCCCTCGTCCCCGGGCTCGTCGGAGTCGGAAGGCGCCTCGCCTGGGGAAAAGGGGGCGAATGGGAGAGCCAGGGCGCGTTCACCGTCGACGCGATCACCACCGCCTGGGAGGTCGTCGACGGCTGGTGCGGCCAGGACCGCGCCTACGCGGTCCTCGACGTGCTCTCGGCGATCAGGTGCCGGTTACGCAGGCGGGTCGGCCGTCACCTGGGCATGCAGCGCAAGGAGCGCCTCGCCACGGTCGACGACTTGCCGGCCGAGCCGGTGGCGAACGCGGCGAGCGACGCCGAGGAGCTGGCCCGCGCCATCGACCGGGAGGCGCGCCAGCTGGATCGGACCGACGCCGACGTCCTCTACGCGCACCGGGTCCTCGGCTACTCCCTGTCCGAGTTGTCGGAGTCGACGGGCCGCTCCCGTCGCTCCCTCGCAGCGCGCCGTGATCGAGCCGTCGCTGTCCTTCTGGCGTGAGGACGGTTGCAAGGAGCGATGGTTGGACGGCGCAAGGTACGCGCAACCTGGGGCGCACCGCACCGCGCCACCTTCGTGGACGGTGCACCAGGACCAAATTTTGGTACGAGGAACAAATTTGCAGAAGTACGGTCGGCTGTTGCACTGTGGGCACTGCGTGCCCCGAAGGGCACCGGCACGGGGGTTGGGAAGTTGGCGGAGAGAGGAGCCCCGCTCGGGCGCGGGGTGAGCAGTTATCGGTTGACGCGCCGTGGGTGACCCCACCCGCCGTTCTCGTGCCTGGGGCGTCCTCGCGGTCTCGCTCGCACTGATGGCACTCGTGACGGCGATCTCGTCTACGACGAGCCATCACCACCTCGGACCTGTCGCCGCCAGCAGCCAGCTCGTCCGAGGGCGCCGAGCGGCGCCGCGCGCTGGCGGGTCCGCGGACGCGCGCGCCACGACGGCGAACGCCCTTCCCAAGCGTCTCCGCTCCGAACGGACGCCCAGCGTCCGCCTCGGCAGCACCGGCGCGGGCAGGACCGACGCGGGCAGGGCCAGCTCCGGCAGGGCCAGCTCGGGCAGGGCCAGCTCAGGCAGGGTCGGCTCGGGCAGGGCCAGCTCAGGCAGGGTCGGCTCCACGGTCTTCGCCACGCCTGCCGACGCGTCGCCACGGGTCTCCACCCCCGCGAACGTCGCCGCGGGTTCGAGCGCGCCGGCCCTGGCCGCGGCAACGAGCGGCGTGGCGGCGACTGTTGGCTCGGGCGAGGTCGGCACCTCGAGCCCAACCGTTCATGGCACGGCGCCGTCTGCGGTGCCGAGGACCGGGAGCGGATCGAGCTCTGAGAGCGCCGCACCGTTGGGCGAGTACCCGGGTACCGGGTCGATCGTTCCTCCCTCGACGTCCGCGTCGTTCGCGGCGTCCGGGGGAGGCATGGTCTCTGCCCGCGCCACCTGGCAAGGCGCAGTGGACCTGGAGCTCGCAATCTCCTGCCCTGGCGGGGTGTCGGTCACGCGCGTCGGGGCGTCACCACTTTCCCTCGAGGTCGACGACAGCCACGGGAACGGGACGTGCACCGTCACCCTTGCACTCTTGTCGGGGTCGCCAGAGGTGCAGTTCGCCCTCGTCGTCCAACCCGGTGCCTGAGCACCGACATGGCCGCTTTGCGCAGACACCGCACCCTGTGGGACGCCACCATCGGCCTCGTCGCAACTCTCCTCGTCTTCGGAGCGGTGCCCGGTGTCCTCATCGGCTTCGTCGGGCTCCCCGTCCCCCGCCACTGGAGCGCCGCGGTCGTGTCGTGGCACGGCCTCTTCGACCTGCTGGCGATCGTGAGCTGGTGTGCCTGGGCAGCATGCGCCTGGCCCGTCCTCCGTCGCGCGGCGGCCCGAGTGCGAGCCCGGGACGTGGCCGGTGCCGTCCGGCTCTCCGACCGCATCGCCCTGCGCATCGCGATCGGGGTCCTCGCGTTCTCCTCGCTCCTCGGCGCCGGCACGTCCGTCGCGTCGGGCGCGGTGACCGGGGGGTCGACGGTGCGCGCGGCGCACGTGCAGCGAACGGCAGAGCCGGCTCGGGTTGCACCCTTTCCACGGGATGACCAGCCGACCGGCGCCGTCCCGCTGGGGGCACGCTCGGCACCCGCTGCAGCGTCCTTCTGGTCCGCTGGCACGCTGTTACCGCTGGCCGAGCTCTCCGCCGCAGGAATGAGCGCGCTGGTCGCGGGCCTGCTCGCCCGGCGCGCCCGCCAGCTGCGTCGCCTTCAGGCGTTCCTGCGCGAGGAGGGAGACGAGACCCCAGAGCCCGGTGACGAGGAGGCAGATCTCGCTGCGCTCGTCGCGTCCTTCGAAGCCCTGCCGCTCCCCGCGATGATCGAAGCCGCTTCGCGGCACCTCGGGAGCCTTCTCGCCACACTGGATCCTCTGCCCGGCCCGGTGCGGTGGCTGCGCGCCGGGCACGACGGGGTGGAGGTTCGCTTCTCCGATCCTGTGCCCGACGTCCTCACCGGTTGGCAGCAGGGGAACAACTCCACCTGGCGGCTCTCTGCGCCGGCGGACGCGATCTCGCTGGATTGGACTCGAGAGGCCGCGCATCCCTGGTGCCCGGTCCTGCTGCCGCTCGGCGACGACGACCGCGGGACGTGGCTGCTCCCCGTGCCAGCTGGGGCGTGTGTCGCGGTCGCCGGACCGCGCGCCAGTGACCTGGTTCGTGCCATGCGCGCCGCGCTGGCATCGTGGAGCTGGCACGAAGACCTCGTCGTCACCGAGGACCCTCTCGAGGCGGCAGCGGTCGTCGACCGACTCTCGATTCCGACGACCGGGGCACGGATCGTGTGCCCGCACGTGCTCTTCGTAGGGACCCCGCACTCTCTCCCGGCGGCGGTCCGGCGCGGCTGCGCGGTGCTGGCGACCGGGCAGGTCGACGACGCTGAGGTCACCATCGTGGTCGACGATCGCGGCGCGAGCGCCCACCCTCTCGGGCTCACCGTCCGCCCGCCCTTGCTCGACGGCTCGTGGGCAAACGCCGTCGACGCGCTCATCCGTCCCGCCGTGCCGCCCGATCGGCCCGTCATCCGCCCGCTCCTCCACAGCCAGCGCGTCGCGGCCACTGCGCGCCTCGTGCACACAGGCACGAAGGCGCACTCCACGATGCCCGCCACCCCGGCGCCGTCGACACCCATTCGCGCCGCTCCCATTCGCGCCGCTGCCGGACAACCGCGCCCTGTGCCCGCGGGACGCGCACCCGGACAGGCGGAGGTGCGGCTCCTCGCGGCGGTGCCGGGCATCGTCGGCCTCCAAGGCGACCTCCCACTGAAGAGGGCGAGGCGCGCGGTGGAGATCGTTGCCTACCTCGCCGTGCACGCGCCCGACCCTGTCACCGGTGATCGGCTCCGGACGCGCGTCCTGGGTTCCCCCGACGCGGACGCGGCGGCCAAGACCCTCTTCAACACCGTCGGTGCGGCTCGCCGGGCTCTCGGGGTCGGCCCCGACGGGGAGCTGCTCCTTCCGCCGGCATCCCGCACCGGGCACTACCGGCTCTCGGCGCTGGTGTCGGTCGACGCCGTGCGGGTGTGGACGTTGCTCCACGACGGCCTGGCGTCACACGATCCTGCTGGGGCGGTCGCCCTTCTCCGAGACGGGCTCGAGCTCATCGAGTCGGAGCCGCTCGGCGGGGTGCTCACCGGCTATGGGTGGTGGAGAGCCGAAGGCCACGAGCGCCGGCTCGCCGACGCGGTCGTGGACGGCGCGTGCGCGCTGGTCCGCCAGGCGCTCGGCAACGGCGACCTCGACCTCGCGCGCTGGGCGCTGGTGCAGGCAAGGAAAGTGGAGCCGTCCTGCGAGCCGCTGACGCGCGCCGCGATGCGGGTCGCTGCCGCCAGCGGGGACGCTCGCCGCCTCCACGCGGAGTGGCAGGAGTGCCAACGCCAGATCGACGAGCTCGACCCGGGCAGCGTGCCGTCGGAGCGCACCGAGCAGCTCTACGCGCTGCTGCGCGCACAGCTCGCTGGAGACGGTGCGACGCCGCAGATCGTGCGAGCCTGACAGCGGCCGCGCGGGGGACAGGCGGCGCGACGTCCGGCGCCGTCGGCGGCTCAGGCCAGCTTGGCGGCGATCGACGCAGCGCCCTTGAGCACGGTGCCGTCGGCGCCTTCGACCGTGTAGAAGTGCGACGGCCGCTCGCGCGCTTCGGCCACCATGTCGGAGAGCAGGGTGCGGAACGGGACGGCCGGGTCGATCCACAGGTAGCGGGCGAGCGAGCCTGGAATCGTGTTGATCTCGTTGACGAAGAGCTCCCTTCCGTCCGACAGGAAGTCGACGCGAGCGACTCCGCGCACGGAGCACAGCCGCGCCACGGCCGCGGCGGCGTCGCGCAGCGCCCGCTCGAGACTGGCGTCGATGCGGGCCGGGAGCTCGCGCGGGGCGCTCGCCATTCCCTCGCCGCCGACGTACTTGTCCGCGTACCCGAGGATGTCCGGCTCCCCTGCCGCGCCGCCGGCTCTCGGGGTGCGCAACGGGCGCTCGACTGCCGAGAGGGCGAGCTCCGGCCACGTCCGGACGGCGATCTGGAGGTCGTAGAGGTCGCCCCGGTACGGCTCGAGGACCGCGCCCGCCCGCAGGTGCCGATTGGCATCGAGCAACGCGACCGCCGTCTGGAGGTCCGCCACGTTGGGGACGATCCCGATGGAGGACCCCCCGAAGCGCGGCTTGACGATGAAGGGCGGCTCACACCCCACTTCGCTCGTCTCCTTGTCGAGAAGGACCCGCTCCAGCGTAGGCAGGCCCGCACGCGACACCACGTCGGCGAAGGCGAGCTTGTCCATGCCGAGCGCAGCGCCCGCGACCGTGGGGCCCGTGTAGCGCACGCCGGCGAGGTCGAGCGCCGCCTGCAGCGTGCCGTCCTCCCCTGGCCCCCCGTGGCAGCACACGACGGCGACGTCGACGCCCAGAGGGCGCGGACGACTGAACCTGCCCGCCTCGGGCACGAAGCCGGACTCGGCCAGCAGCTGGACCTTCTGGGCCCCGCGCGGCACGCCCTGCACGAAAGCGCCGGCCTCGAGGCCCGTCTCCACTTCGAACCACTCCCCCGTCTTGGTCCAGTAGAGACAGCGCGCGCCGACGGCGCGACCTGCCTGCAGGCCCGTCAGGACGCTCACATCATGTTCCGGCGAAGGACCGCCGAAGACAACGGCGAGATCGGACTTGACTTCGCTCACGTGCGCTCCCGGGTGTGCGTCGCGCCGGGAAGCCCCCGGCGTCGGCGCCTAAGGGTAATGGTCCGGCAGGTCGTTCTCGTAGAGAACGACCTCGCCCGGCCCGAGGTTGGTGCGTACCCACGCGACCGCCTCGTCCCGGGTGCGGACGACCACGACCCGACCGTGCCCGGCGGCACCCCGCAGCAGCGCACGCCGGTTGGTGAGTCCGACGACGACCAACGTCGAGGCGACCTCGCAGGCGGCTGCGGCGAAGGCCTCGTTCTCTGCCGCCTGTCGTCGGCCGAGCTCGACCATGCCGGGAGTGACGACCACCCGCTCTCCGGTGCTTGGCGCCGCCGCGAGGAGGGCGAGCGCGGCACGCGCACCGGCTGGATTGGAATTGAAGGTGTCGTCGATCACGTGGACACCGGAGGCCGACGTGTCCGCGGTGAGCCGGTTGGCGACGGCCGCGAGCGTCGGGACGCGCTCGAGCACCTCGCCGAGCGACACGTCGAGCTGCAGCGCCACGGCGATCGCGCAGGCGAGGTTCGTCGGCTGGATGCCCGGGGGCAGCGGCACCGGTTCGCCGGCGATCGTGCCGTCGACGACGACGCTGACCTTCCCGTCGTCGACCTCCACTCGGACGTCGGCATCGGAATCCTCCGCCGCAGCGCGCACGACCTCGGGGCCGCCCGCAGCGGCGTCGAGCGCCGCGCCGAGTGCCGCGAGGCGGGGATCGTCGGAGTTCACCACGACGACCGAGGCGCGCTCGTTGATCTCGGACTTGGCGGCGAGGATCGCGTCTTCGGAGCCGAACCGCTCGAGATGGACCGGCCCGATCGCCGTCATGACCGAGATCTGCGGCGGGCACCACCGGCAGAGGTCGCGGATCTCGCCGGGGCCGTAGGTGCCCATCTCGGCGACGAAGACCTCGGTCCCTTCCGCGAGGTGCTCGTTCACCGCGCGGGCCAGCCCGACCCGGTTGTTGAACGACGCGGGCGTGGCGACGACCGCCTTCGTGCCGGTGACGAGGTGCGCGACGTGGTTCTTCGTGGAGGTCTTGCCGTAGGAGCCGGTGATCGCGACGATCGTCGCGCCGACCCTGCGCAACCGGGCGGCGGCCATGTCGACGAACCGCTGGGACAGCCGGCGTTCGATCGGCGCGGTCACGAAGAGCGCAGCGTCGACGAGCACCGGCGCGGCGACGAGCCCCACGGCGGCGAACGGCACGGGCGCGCCCACCCCCACCCCGACGCCGATCAGCGCTGCCTGGGCGGCCAGCCAGACCACCGCCAGCGACCTGAGCCGCCGCGTGAGCACGAGCGGGGACGTGCGGCCCCGGATCGAGAGGTGCAGCGGCGCGAACACCGCGACCGCGATCGTCGCGATCGCCGCGAGCGGCCACACGCCGCTCAGGACGACGCCTGCGAGCGCGACGGCAACGAGCGCGACGTTGAACGGGTCGCTGGTCCACCAGCGGATCGCGAACCTGCTGGTGGCATCCGGGATGTAGTGCTCGCGCTGCGCGACGCGCAGCCAACGCGCGCCCGCGGGCACGAGCGCGAGGATGCACACCGCGAAGACGGCCCACGCGACCCCGCCGGTCTCATGGAGCAGCGCGAGCGTCACGGGCGTCACCAGAGATGCCGCTCCACGGCCTGGCGCAGGGCTGCGGGCGAGCTCAGGGGGACGAGATGGCCCGCGCCTTGCAGAGTGACCAGCTCGGCCCGGGTTGGGTCGCTTCGGCGCAGCCGATCGAGTGCGGTCGTTGCCACCGTGAGCGGCACTGTCGTGTCGTCCTCGCCCCACACCAGCGTGACCGGGCAGGCGATCGCGTCGAGCTGGGCTTCGTAGCTCTCGGCCACGACCCGGCTGTGGACCTGGCGCATGATCCCGGCCGCAGCTGCGTAGTCCGCCGACCCGTAGCGCCGCCTCGCGTGCTCCAAGCGCTCGTCACCGAGCAGGCCCGCCTGGTGCAACGCTCGCAGCGCGCGGTAGGCAAGCGCCGGGCGGCTCGGTGGTGAGAGGCGAAGGAGCGGCACGCCGGTGAGCACGAGCGCGCGCACCGCGTCAGGACGGGTGGCTGCGACATGGACCGCCACTCGGCCGCCGAAGGAGTGTCCGAGCACCACCACAGGACCGCCGAGCTCGTCGAGCAGCGCTTCGACGCACGCCGCGTACTCCGCCGAGCCCCAGGGCTCCGTGGGCGGCGGCGAGCTGCCGAAGCCGGGAAGGTCGACGGCCACCGCGGCGAGCTCGGCCCCCCCTGCCGGGCGGAGCACGGCGTCGAAGTCGTGGTGCGTCCGCGCCCAGCCGTGGAGCGCGAGCACGGCCGGCTGGACGTCGCCCGAGCGCGTGCCGAAGAGTCTCCCGGCCGCGAACGTACGCAGCACCGTCAGCTGCCCTTCCACGCGCCCGAGCGCCCGTCCGTGCCCATGTGCTGCCGTACTCTCCTGTTGCACCTGCAGTCCACGATGCCCAAGCACCGGTCGAGCTGACTGGGCGCTCGACCTGGCGGCCGGGCCGTCACCCTGGCGGCCCGGCCATCTGCCGGCCCGGTCAGCCTGCCGGCCCGGCCACCATACCGACCCGGCGGACCTTGCCTGGCCCACGTCGTCTGCGGCGCGGGCTTTGGAGCTGGCCGGATCCCGATGCTCCGCTTATGACTGCGCCGCCTCGGTAGCGTGGCAGGGAGTGCCAGTGCCTGCCGACCTCACGACCAATCCCGACATCACGAACCTCGTCGCGGCCCTCAGCCCCGCCCAGCGTGAGGCCGTGCTCGCGGACGACCCGGTGGTCTGCGTCCTCGCCGGCGCAGGAACCGGCAAGACGAGAGTGCTCACGCTGCGCGTCGCGCGCCGCGTCCTCGACGGGAGCGCCCACGCGAACCACGTGCTGGTCTGCACGTTCAGCCGCAGGGCCGCAGACGAGCTGCGCCATCGCCTGTGGTCGCTCGGGGTGAGCCGGGACGTGCAGGCGGGCACCCTCCACCGCGCGGCGCTCCGGCTGCTCGCGCTTGACCGGCGCGACCGCGGCCGCCCGAGCCCGGTGATCGTCGCGGATCGTCGGCCGATCCTCGCCGGCCTCCTCGACACGAATGGTGGCCCGGCGGGACCACGCGGCGGCGGACCCAAGGGCGGGGCGAGCAGGAGCCGCCGACCACTGCCGCGGCGCATCGATTTGCAAGGCGATGTCAGGCGCCTCGACGCAGAGATCAGCTGGGCGAAGTCCCGGCTCGTCCCTCCGAGCGCGTACGAGGAAGCCGCGCGGCAAGCTTCGAGACGCACGCCCCTGCCTGGTGCGAGGATCGCAGAGCTCTACCGCCGCTACGAAGAGACACGGCAGCTGCGCGGCGCGCTCGACCTCGACGACCTGCTCTGGCAGGCCGGAGATCTCCTCGAGGAAGAGCCCGCCTTCGCACGTGCGGTCCGATGGTGGCACCGCCATGTCTTCGTCGACGAAATGCAGGACCTGAACGACGCGCAGTACCGCCTCTTGCGCCTTCTCGTGGGCGAGGACCCCGACCTCTTTGTCGTCGGAGACCCCAACCAGTCCGTCTACGGCTGGAACGGGGCAGATCCCGAGCTGCTCCTCCGGGTCACCGAGGAGTACGCAGGAACCCGGGTCGTCCGCCTGGAGACGAACCACCGTTGCGCGGCCCCGGTCGTGCGGGTTGCGGCCGCGGTTCTCGGAGAGGAGAAAGCGCCACCGAGCGCGCGAGGCACCGGGCCGCTGCCGTCGATCGTCTGCTTCCCCAACGAGCTCGATGAGGCCGCCGGCGTCGCACACCGCGTCTGGCTCGCCCATCGGCCGGGGCGGACGTGGTCGTCGATCGCGGTCCTCGCCCGCACCAATGCACAGCTGGCACGGATCGCCCAGGCCCTGGACGAAGCGCGGGTCCCCAACCGGACCTCGGGAGCAGAGCTCGGCCCCGGGAGCGACGTCCGGGGGGCACAGTCCGGCGGGGAGCGCGCGGCGGACGGCGGCGAGGAGCCACCTGGTGGAGTGGCAGCGCACTCGAACACGCCGTCTCCGTCTGCTCTTGAAGAGGGCGAGGACGCCGTCGTCCTGAGCACGTTCCACCGGGCGAAAGGGCTGCAGTGGCGGACGGTCTTCGTGGTGGGGCTCTCCGACGGCCTCGTGCCTCTCGTGACCGCACGATCGAGCGCAGCCAGGGCGGAGGAGCAACGCCTGCTCTACGTCGCCGTCACCAGGGCCGAAGAGGAGCTCACCTGCACCTGGGCGCTGCGTCCCGACGCTGCCGACGCGTGCGACGGCGTCGCGGAGCGGCACCCCTCTCCGTGGCTGGCCCCAGTCGCGAGTGTCCTCGAGACTCTGCGCGAAGGGATGGGAGAGGCAAGCCCCGAGAGTGCGTCAGCGCACCTCCGCAACATGCGAGAGCTGCTCTCTTCGCCCGCCCTCCCCTCTGCCGGCGCAGGCATGGGCGCTCCGTGACCTCGGACGAGCTCCTCCGGGCGCTGCGAGCGATCGTCGGAGACGCCCACGTCGACGCGCGCGATGCCGTTCGGGAGGAAGACACCCAC
>JAJYYT010000213.1 GCA_021800645.1 Actinomycetes bacterium | reverse complement strand
GGCGAGGCCTGAGCCTTCGGGCCTCCACCTCGACAGTGCGGCCGCCGGGAGGAGCTCGCTCAGAGTTCTCGGCGCCGTGGCCGACCACGCCCTCTTGGAGGCGAAGGTCGGGGCCTACGTCGCCCAGGAGATGGCGGAAGAGTCGCTCGGTGCCGCGCGCACGGCGCTTGCCCGGTTGCTCGGCATGCCCGAAGAAGGAGTCGCATTCGTAGAGAGCGCAACAGCCGCTCTCGGCGCACTCCTGCAAGCATGGCCCTTCGAGCCGGACGCGACGCTTGCCGTCGTGCCGAGCGAGTGGGGTCCGAACCTGGCCGCCTTCGTCCGGCGCGGCCTTCGTCTCGTCGAGCTGCAGGTAGATGCCGACGGGTGCCTCGATCTCTCCGAGCTGGACCGAGTCCTGCAAGCGGCGCCGCCGGCTGCTGTCCACATCACCCAGGTCGCGTCGCACCGCACGCTTGTCCAGCCGGTTGCCGACATCGCAGGTCTCTGCCGGGCGGTCGAAGTCCCGCTCTTCGTCGACGCTGCACAAGCGCTCGGTCATGTCGACACGGCGACTGGTGCCGATGTCATCTACGGGACCAGTCGCAAGTGGCTCACCGGGCCCCGTGGCGTCGGCGTGCTTGGCGTCGCCTCGCAGTGGTTCGAACTGTTGCGTTCCCGTCTCGCCGCGACGGCACCGGGCACCGCGGGCGAGTCCGTCGGAACGCTCCTCAGCTCGCGTGAGTCCCACGTGGCCGGACGCCTGGGGCTCGGCATGGCGGCTCGCGAGCATCTCCTGCTCGGACCTTCGGCCGTCTGGGCACGGCTGGCAGATGTCGGCCAGGCGACGCGCCGGGTCTGCGACGACCTCGCCAACTGGCAGGTGATCGGGCCGGTCGACGGTCCGAGCGCTATAACCGCGCTCCGGCCTACGGAGGGACAGGACGTCATGCAGGCGCGCTCCCACCTGCTCCACGAGCACGGCATCGTGACGACGGGCCAGGAGCCGTTCCGCGCTCCCCGCGACATGACCTCACCGACCTTGCGAGTAAGTCCTCACGTCGACTGCACGGCCGAGGACCTCATCAGACTGCGGAACGCGCTCGCCGCCATTTGAGGTGGCCACCTGGACCGTGTCCTTGCGGCGTGCTTCGCCGGCTGGGCGGACGGTATGGCGCGGTCATGGAAGGGCTTCCCGCCACGGTGCTCACCCTCCCGCCCTCTCGGCGTCCCAGGCGGCGAAGGTCTGTGTCCTCGGGCACCCTCGGCGATCCGGGCGCACAGCTCGCCAACTCCGACATCGATCCGCGCTTCGGCGAGCACGCCCGCCGCTCGCTCGGTCACCGCACCACGGTCTTACTCGGCGAGAACCCGGACGTGGCAGAGGGCTGCGTTCTGCGCAGGGGTCAGCGACGTCGACAGCATCTCGCGTTCTCCCACTGCGCTGTCAGCGCCGAGACGGCCCCTCGGGAGGGTCCAACGGCCCTGTTCGGCGGTCGCTCCCCGACGGACGATGTCCTCGGGTGAAGTCATGAAGATGGTTCCGCCGCCCGTGGATCGGTTCTCGTCCGACTATCGGCGGAATGTGAGTCGCCGGGCCCGAAGCCGTGGACGAACTGCAGTCTTGTTCGCCGGAGTCATGCTCGGCATGTCCGCCTGCGCCGCACCGGTCACCGGAGGAGGCGGTACGTCTTCGGGACCGAGCCTCCCACGAGCAGTGCAACGACCACTTCGAGCACCGCGACCACATCGACCAGTACCACCACGTCGGGTGCTACGACCACCACGGCGCCTCCCAACGGTGCAGAGAAGAGCGCGCTTGCACCTTGCCGAGGCGAAACGTGCTTCGTCGCGGTGAGCGTCGCAACGCTCTGGGTCGCACTCTCGTATCCGCGTCCTGTCGACCGGCCCGCGATCTCGAATCCGGTCGACCTGCGCGCATGGCTCGCGACGATGACCCTCGAGCAGGAGCGCTGGCTCGTCGGCAAGCTGGAGACACAGGCGCTCTACGGAACCAAGGTGCGGGTCGTCGCGAACTACAGCTCCGCCTGGCTCAAAGTGGTTGTGCCCGACCAGCCCACGCCGCGCGACAAGCGCGGGTATCCCGGCTTCGTCCCAGCTGTGCAGCTCACCGGGACGGCGCCGGTGAGCGCTGCGACGACGGCCATAGTCAGGTCGCCGACGGCTTGGGTCTGGAGCCGATGGAGTGCGCGTGGAGTCACCGGCCGCAAGCTGATGGAGATCTCGTTAGATACCCGTCTCCCTCTCGTCCGTGCAACCAACTCCTACGCGGTGGCGAGGCTCCTCGGAGGGCGGTCGGTCGCGCTGAAGCGCGGGACTGTCGCCCCTCCACACGGCCGGCCAAGCTTGGCATCCGACACGCGCCGCGCTCGTGGCCGACGCGAAGAAGTTCCTTCGCCTCGGCTATCTGTGGGGAGGCACGTCGGTCTTCGGTTACGACTGCTCCGGTTTCAGCTATTCCGTGTATCACGCCGAGGGCGTGGTGATCCGAGGGACGCCGGTCCGCAGTCGACCGCCGGGAGGCCTGTGAACCGCTCGGCTCTTCTCCCGGCAGACCTCGTCTTCATCCGTTCGCGCTCCAGCGGCCCCGTCGTGCACGTCGGCCTGTACATAGGGGACGGTTACATGCTCGACGCACCGCACACCGGGAGCCCGGTGAGAGTCGAGCCCGTCACGGCGTCTCCGTACTACGCGGGTGCGCGGCACTTCGTGCAGTAGGCAGGCCCGCGAGCCCGTGCTGCGGCGTCCGCCGTAGTTGCCTGGCTCGGGTCGTCTGCCGACGAATGCAGGCTTCGATCGACACACAGCGAACACCCCCCTGCTACACTACGAACACTAGTTCGACTGCTCTCGGCTCCTCCGGGCCGGGCGCTCGGGCCTCTCGCACCAGCGGTGCCCTCCCGTCCTTCTCCTCCTGGAGCCTTTCTGGTGCTCGCTCTGCTTCGACGACAGATAGCTGCGCTCTCTGAGATCGTCTCCTCGCTCGACTGCTCCTCTTTGGAGGGTGTCCGTGCGGCCGAGGTGGTCGAGCTCTTCTCTCGCGGGGAGAAGCTCTGCGCGTCAGGGATCGCGCTCGCCGCCCGCCGGGTCGAAGAGACGGGGCACTTCCGCAAAGAGGGCACGAGGGACGCCTCCGAGTGGCTGGCGGGGGTGACGGGAGACTCTTGCTCTGCTGCGCGAGAGCAGCTCGAGACGGCGAGGAACCTCTCTTTCCTCCCCTCCTCGCTGGAAGACGCCTTCAGGTCGGGCGGGCTCTCGCAAAAGCAGGCGAACGAGGTGCGAAAGGCGGCCGAGAAGGACCCGGACAAGACCGACGAGCTCGTCTTTCTCGCGGGGAAGTCGTCGCTGAGAGAGTTGCGCGAAGAAGCCGGCAAGGTGATCGACGCCGCCCTCTCGAAAGAAGAGGACGAGGAGCGCCACGCCCGCGTGCAGAGGGAGCGCCACCTCCAGACCTGGAAGAAGAACGGTGCCCTCATGGGCGAGTTCTCCCTCACCCCCGAGAGCGGCGCCCACCTCCTCGGGGCCCTCGAGTCCCTCGCCGGCCGCTTGTTCGAGCAGGCACGGGCCGAGGGGCGGAGCGAGCCCCATGCCGCCTACATGGCAGACGCCCTCGTCGCCCTCGCCACAAGCGAGGGGAAAGAGCCTTCTCGAGGGTCCCTCCCCTCCTACGAGGTCGTCATGCGCGTCGACCTCGAGGCGCTCGTGCGGGGCCACCTCTTGCCCGAAGAGGAGTGCTCGATCGACGGGGTGGGCCACGTGCCCGTCTCCTTGGTGCAGTCCTACCTCGACCGGGCAAAGGTGCGCCTCGTCGTCGAGCGGCACGAGGACGTCGTCTCTGTCTTCTCCATGCGGCGCAACATCCCCCGCGCCCTCGACATCGCCCTTCGGGCACGCGACCGCACCTGCGTCGTGCCCGGCTGCAGGGCGAGCTTCTTCTTGGAGAGAGACCACGTACAAGAGTTCGCCAAAGGTGGGCCGACCACCCTTTCGAACCTCGTCCTCCTCTGCTCGCGCCATCACAAGATGAAGACGAACGAGGGCTTCCGCATCAAGGGGAGGCCCGGGGCCTGGCGCTGGCTGAAACCCGACGGCAGCCCGGCAGGTCCCTACGAGCAGGAGGGCGGCGAGACGCCACCGGGGGCGACAGGCGATGCCAGCGGCGGCACCACGCCCCGCCTCCGGGCGGCGGGCGACGCCGTGCCCCACCCCCTGGCGACGGGCCCCGAGGCGAGGGGCGCCGAGGCGACCGACCCCGCGCCGGCGCCGGAGCCGGAGCCGGCGTTCGGCGGCGAGTTGCGCGGCGACGACGCGACCTGCGGTGACGACGAGCAGCTAACGCTGCTTCGGTGCTGAGCCCCGCATTTTCGGGCGACGGGAAGCTGCGAGCGGCGTACGAGAGGCGGACGGCGGCGAACCTTGGCACCCGGGGCGCCATCGCCTGGGCTCGGAAGCTTCGGTGGCACTGCTCAGGGTCGCTGCTTGCCCTACCGAGGAGCAAGTGGCGGAGGTGGACGGGAATCGAACCCGCCGGACGGGGATCACCCGTCCCGCCCGCTTTGAAG
>JAJYYT010000212.1 GCA_021800645.1 Actinomycetes bacterium | reverse complement strand
ATCCGAAGCGCGAGGCCGTCCCAGACCTGGGTCTTGAGCGGCCTGGTCGTATTGGTCTCGTTCGGCGTCATCTGGCAGGTCGAGTTTCCGACGGTGTGCGTCGATCCGGAGACCGAGTAGATCGTCCCCGCGAGCTGCGTGACCTGCACGCTCGCCAGGAGCTGGTCGGGGCCCGCGAGCACGGTAGCCATGATGTCACCACTCCCTGCGCCCGCCTACTTGGGCGAAGTGGACCCTAAGACGGTTCTGGGTCAGCTGACCTCGAAGCTGTCGAAGCCAGCGGTCGCCTCGACGAAGGTCGGCGACTGGATGCTCGTCGCCCCGGCCGGGAGCGCCGGCGGCGTGAGGGTCTCGCCGGCGGGCACCTGGACGATGAGCTCCTCATAGCTCCCGCCGGACTGCCCGACTTTCAGAACCTCGGCGTCGACCAGGTTGGTGCCCGCCTGGGCGAGCATGGTGAGGCCGCTGTCAAGGAGCGGGTCGCCCACCGTGTCCGGCCAGGTCGCGCGCTTGGGTCCCAAGATCTTCAGAGCGGCGCCGCCGACCGCGAAGAGCGCGCCGAACCCCGCCACCCAGTACCTCGCCTGGGCGGCCGGCATCCGGTCCGTCGTCTCCTGCTGCGCGACGCCGGCGCCAATTGCGATCAGCCCTCGTGCGACCGAGTGCTCGTCCACGTGTGCGCGGCCTCCCTTGCTTGCCTCGGACCTACGAAGGAGCATAGGGCGGCCCCGGAGGACCGCCCTTCGCTCGGGTTTGGCTCAGTTGGGCCTACGGATTCGCGAGGTTTGGCACGAAGAGCCTGAGCGAGATGTAGCTCGCGTTCGCTGCGCTCACGCCGGCGCCGGCCGCCTTGATCTCGCTTCCGGCCGCGCCCTCGACGTACATGAACGCGCCGAGGAGCGTCCAGAACGCGGCCCAGCCGAGCTCGCTCGCGAGCGTCTGGCGTGTCGCCGTCCAGACGACGCTTCCCGCCGCGACGAGGATCGTGACGCCGGCGTCGATGAGGCGCACCTCGCCCGAGCGCGCCGGCGAGACGAAGAAGTTCGACGATGCGATATTCGGGCGGTGGACGGGCGACGGCGGTCCCGCCGGGCGACGCGGGGCTCGCATGGCCGCGGCGTGCCGCTCCTCTTCGCGGTTTTCCCCGTGCACGCGGCGCTGCTTTTCTTCGTAGCCACGTCGCTCGGCCCGCTCGCTGGCCTCCCGCTGTGTGCTCTCCGTGACCTGCTGCTCACGCGTGCGCTGCTCGTTGAGGCGCCGCTGGCCAGCCCGCCCAAGCCTCCGCCCCGACTCCGGCGCGGTCCTGCGCAGCGGCACGATGAGTGGCACGAGCGGCTCGCGGCCCGCCGCGGCGTCGGCGGCAGCCAGGCGCGCGACCAGATCTCGGTAGGCGGCGACGTCCGCCTCGGCGATCGCCATGCTAGCCCCCCCTCTCCGCGGCCTCGACGTCGTGCGCGCCCCGGATCGCGCCAGCGACCGAGCGCAGGATGAACGGCGTCGCAACGAGGCCCACGGCGATCGCCGCATCCCACTCGACGGGCAGCCAGGCGAAGTAGGCCGTGCCGTCCTGAATGCCAACGAACGGCGGGCCCGTGGCCGCTCCCTGGCCGCCGCTCGCGCTCACCGACATGAGCCGCCAGGAAGAGCGCGTGAGCGCGTAGACGACCGCCACGGCGACGAGGAGCAGCACGACGATCAGGATGATCTGCCACTGGAGCTTGACCCAGCGCAGCATGATCCCGTTCGATCCCTGCCAGGCGAAGGCGATCTCGTTCGGATACTCCGGCCAGGGCTGGATGGGCTTACCGTCGGCGGGGTTCGTGATCCTGCCCGCCCGAAAGGCGGCATTGATCCGGCTGATGAGGGCAGCCGCGCCGGGCACGGAGTCGATCTCGAGCTGGATGCGCGCACCTTCGGGGGCACCCGCCTCCGCGTTCTGCACGGCCTGGTTGACAATGCTCTGGACATCGCCGTAATGGAGGCCCACGGCCGCCGCGAGCGTGCCCGGCGACACGGTGATGAGCGGCCCGTTCGCCGCATCGTCCGCGAGGATTTTGGTCGCGATCGACGTAGGCGCCGCCCTCCCCTCTCGACCCAGAGGGTACAGGCGGCGCGTGGGCAGAAGACGGCCTCGGGAGAGGCACTGAGACGGGTGTCAGACGAGCGGCAGGCCGTTCAGAAACCGCCACTTGAGGTCGTTCATGATCCTTACGTACTCGTCCCAGTGGAGCTTTCCGATGACGTCGACCTGCATGAGCACGTTCTCGTGAGTGGCCGCGGCGTCGAGGATGCGCCCGAAGTCCTCCTCGCTGAAGGCGGCAGCGACGGCTCCGAACTGCGCGCGGAAGCGCTCGATGTCCTCCGGACGCACAACGCCGAAGGCGCCCTTAAGGAGCTCGTGCGCCTTTCCCTCCTTGAAGGCCCGGTCGATATCGATGGCGCTCTGGCCGGTCTCCTCGATCCAGTCGGCAAGGGCGTTTCCCATGTAGCCGTGGAGGAGCTTCACCGCGCCGGACGCCGCGGTCTGGCCGGCCCAGCTCGCCACACCCTGGGCCGTCCTCTTGGCTTTGCCGATAAGGTCAGGCACTGGGCGCCGCCCCCCCAGGGCGCGCCTGTGGCCCAGGCGGCCTCACGGCGCGCGGCGGGCCATAGCGTGAGGGCGCGTTCCCGGCGGCCATCGAGGACAAAAAGCGCGGAGCCTGCTCCGACACGCTGTGGAGCACGCCCCCGATCTCGCCCCAGGCGCCGGCCTGGGCTTCGGCGATCCGGTGCTCGTCGGCCGCCGCCTGGCGGGCGCGCTGGACCGCGATCTGGGCCGTCTCGCGGATCTCGGTGCCCTTGGCGTCGGCCCAGGCGTTATCGAGCTTCTGCTGCGGCGTCTCGGCCTGGGGCACGCGCTCCTCGGCGCGCTCGAGCTTGTGCCTGAGCTCGGTCACCTCGGTTGCGTGGTCCCTCTTCACGATCTCGGTCTCGAGCCTCACGCGCTGAGCGGTCGCCTCTCGGAGGTCGGTCTGCGCCTGCCTGAGGGCCTCGATGGCCTTTCCGAGCTCCGTCGTGAGGCCCTGGATCTGGCCGTCCTTCGCCCCCATTTGCAGCTTTTGGAACTCGGTCCGCAGGCCTTCCGTCTCGGCGCGCACGCCGGTCAGGACCTCCTCGCGCAGCTTGGCCTTTTCGTCGGCCTCCTTGAAGCCAGCCTGGTAGGCTCCGTCGCGCTCCGTCTTCAGATCGTCGACCTGGCCGGTGAGGTCCTCGATTCGCCCCTCGAGCTGCTTGATGATGCCCTCGAGCGCCTCGCGACCATCCCTGGTCAGCCTGAGGTGATCTTCTATGGGCGTCTGCGCGGCACTCGCCGGAGCGGGGGCGCCGACAGCGCGCTCGACAAGCTGGCCGACCGCGCGGCCGAGCGAGTCCCCGAGCGAGCTCGTGACGCCGGTCGCGAGCGTGCCCTCGGGCGTCTGTGGCGCGGCCGCCGCAAGCGCCCCCAGCGCCACGGCGTTCGCCGCGCGGGCGACCGCCTGCGAGCCCGGGTCGGGCGCCGTCGGCATGAGGCGCGGGATGGTCGGATAGCTGGCTCTAGGAACGGACGTTCGGGCCACGGCCCGCCACCTCCCCAACGATGAAATTGACGTCCTCCTCGGTCGCGCTGCGGAAGCGCTCGCGCACGCGGGCCGCCATGGCCTGGTCGAGCACGGCTCGCCTGAGGGCGAAGCGCTCGCCCACCAGCTGCTCGATGAAGAGGTCGAGGCCGGGGACGACGGCGTCGCGCCAGTCGAAAAGGCGCCGGTCCGGCGGCCGGTCCATATCCTCGACAATGGCGCGCCCGAAGACGTCCTCCACCATGGCCGCGACGCGCGCCTCATAGTCCCGTTCCCCAAACGGCTCGTCGAGCTGGACGCCAGCCTCCTCGAGAGCCTTCTCGAGCCTGAGCCGCCGCCGCCAGTACGCCTCAAAGGCATAGAGGACCAGCATCGGCGTCCGGAACACCACGCGGGTGATCTGCGCCTCGCCGCCGTGGTTGGCGTAGCGTTCGCTATGACGGCGTGAGCTGCGCCCCGGATCGTCGTCCAGGGGATCCGTCCGGTAGACGCCGCCTCGCTCCTCCGGATCCGTCTCCGCGCCCGCCTGCTGATCGGCCTCGATCTGCGCCGAGATGCGCTCCCGCTCGGCGCTTGATCGGCCGCTGAGCACGGCGTTCAGCCCGGCGTCCTCGCCTTCCGCCATCCTGGTGCCCCCCCTCGCGAACGAGGATACCGAACGGTCGGGCGGCCTACGCGCACTCGTGGATATCCACGCAAGGCGGCGGCTTGCGCAGGCCGCCGCCGTACAATCCGCTCTGGATATCCGACGACGGGAGGGAGCCTCACGGACGATCCTACGGACAAGCCCCGCGGCCGGCGTGGGGGACCGACGCGGGCGACCGAAAGCCAAGGCGGCGAAGCGCCGGCGCCACGCCCGCGCCACGCCCCCCGGCCCCAGGTGCTGCTCCGGCCTCACGATGACGAAGTGGGCATCCTTGAGGAGATCCAGGCCGAGGCGCGCGCTGCCCACAAGCGGCTGCCCGAGTA
>JAJYYT010000211.1 GCA_021800645.1 Actinomycetes bacterium | reverse complement strand
CTGCTCCGTTCGGCCCGACCACACCGACCGCCTCGCCTGCTTCGACGCGCACCGACACGTCCGAGAGCGCAGCGAGCCGATCGAAACGCTTCGTGATGCCGACGACCTCCAAGAGCGCCGCGCTCATCGGTCGTCGCCCGGGGGGAGCGCCGCGCTCATCGGTCGTCGCCCGGGAGGAGCCGATGCGGCTTGCCGCCCGCGCTCCCGACCCCGACCCCTCCCTTGCTCCCGACCCCGCCCTCGCTCCCGCCCGGGGCGCCGCCATCCAGGTCATGACCGAGCCGTCCGTCACCCGGCGAGCCCGAGACCGCCACGAGGCGGGGCTTCGCGCGCTGGAGGTGGCGCGTCAGCTGCTCCGCCCGGTCGAGCACCCAGGCTTTGCCGTACGCCACGACCCCCTCGGAGTGGCGGACGTACGTGAGAGCCGCGACCGCGAACACCAACGCCAGCAACGTGCTGAAGCGGCTCGACAGGGTGCTCGTGAGCTGCATGAGCACCGCGTACAGCACGCCTGCTTCGATCGCGCCGGACACCGAGTACACGCCGACCGCGGCAACCACGACCACGTAGACGAGCGAGAACTGGTAGTTGAAGTCGTTGACCGAGATCGACTGCACCAAGGATGCGTAGAGGGCGCCGCCGATCCCGGCGATGGCCGCCGACAACGTGAACGCCACGACGCGCAGCCGGCGCATGTCGATCCCGATGGCTGCCGATCCCCTCTCCGAGCCGCGCATCGCGGCCAGCTCCTGCCCGACGGTGCCCCACTGCACGAGCTTCACCGCGCCGGCCACCACCACCAGGAACGCGAGGACCAGCCAGAAGAACGCGCCGTTGCCGGCGAAGCTGACGGAGCCGACGTCCGGGCGAGGGACTGTGAGCCCGGTCGCGCCGTTGCCTGCCCATGAGTAGAGGAACAGGACATTTGTGGCCAAGAGCGCGAACGACAGCGTCAGGAGCCCGACGGCGATGCCGCCCAGGCGCAGCGCGGGCAGCGCGACGACCGCGCCGAGCGCCGCGGCTAGCACCCCGGCGAGCACGATGCCGGGGAGCACCGGCACCGAGTGCATGGCCAGCTGGCCCACGGTGAAGGCACCTGCACCGGCGAAGGTCGCCTGGGCCAGGGAGATCTGCCCGCCCATGCCGGTGAGCAAGGTGATGGAGAGAAAGACGACCGACAGCACGATGCCGAGGGTGAAGACGAACTCCCAGTTGCCTGGAACGAGGACCAGCGTCGTGGCCACGAGCATGCCCGCGACGAGCACGCTGAACGCCCTGCTGCCCACGGCCACCTCGGTCAGGCGGGCCGGAGCCCTGAAGGCGAGGGTCGGCGGGTCGCAGCTGGCGAGGGGATCTCGCGCCGCCGGTTGCCGGAAGGTCCTGCGGGCAACCAGCGCGACCGCCAGGACCACGAAGGGGAACGCCGGACGCAGACCGGAGGACAGGATCGACCCGGTGGGCAGGTAGCCCGCGAGCAGCTGCTGGGCGATGCCGAGCCCGATCGCTCCGATCAGGGTGAACGGCAGGCTCTCGAAGCCGCCGATGGCCGCTGCCGCGATCGCGGCGACGAGCAGGGCGGTGAAATTCGACGAGCTGACCGTCGCGTAGATCGGGGCGAGCAGCACCCCGGCCAGCCCCGCGAGCAGGCTCGAGAGGACCCATGCGGACGCGCTCGTGCGATCGGCGCGCACGCCGGAGAGCTCGGCCATCCGCGGGCTCTCCACCACCGCCCGCATACGCAGCCCGAGACCGCTCGACTGCAGCACCACGGCGAAGGCGACGACGACGGCGACGGTGATCACGGTGGTCGACAGCTCCTCGCCGCTCACCGGGGTGCTGCCGAGGTGGAAATAGATCCTCCACGGCTGCAGCACGAGAGAAGACGGGAGCCGTGTGGCGGTCCCGATGATCATCTGCGTCACGCTCGGGATGGCGATGAGGATCCCGAGCGCCGGGACGAGCTTCACGAGCGGGCCCGACGTCCGGGTGTAGCGGAAGAGGAAACGCTCCATGGCGAGGCCGATGGCGGGGCTCGCGAACAGGACCGCCACGACGAAGGCGGCCCACCCCGGCCAGCCGTCGTGCACGGCGATGGAGAAGATGACGGCCGACACGTACGCCTGGGCGCCGAAGGCCAGGTTGAACACGCCGGACGCCCGGTAGGTGAGCACCAGCCCGGCCGCCATGAGCGCGTACGCGCACCCGTAGGGGATGCCGGGCAGGAGGAACGAGAGGAAGAGCGCCACGACGTGCCCGCCCGCTCCCGGTCAGGCCGGCGGCACGCCGGCTGGCACGGGGTTCAGGATCCTGATCGGCTTTGTGACGGGAGGCGCCGGCGTCTCGAAGCAGCTGAACACGCTCTTCGGGGTCCCGTAGACGGGCACGAAGGCCTTCCCCTCCGCTCGGACGAAGGCCGAGCAGTTGAGCGGGCCCGAGCTCGTGTGCGCCGTTGCCCAGTCGACCGGCGCGAGGATTGTGTCGGCGGTGAACGACGTGATCTTGTTGATCGCCTTCACCAGACGGCTACGGGTCAGGTCGCGGCCCACCGCTCGCATGCCCTGCACGAAGAGGGCGGCGCTCGTCCAACCAGCGAGCGCCGTCTCCGAGGGCAGGGTGTGAGGAAAGTGCTTGTGGAGCATCCTCTCGAACTGGTCCATGCCGGGATAGACGCCGGGATGGAGCTTCGTCACCTCGAAGGGGACGTTCGGCTCGAAGAAGTAGACGCCTTGCATCGCCGTGGTGTACTGGCGGATCGCGCTCTCGTCGTAGCCTGTCGCCCACACCTGCGTCACGCCCTTCATGCCTGTCGCTCTCATCGTCTCCGACAGCAGCACGTCACCGCTGAGTGTCATGCACGAGACCACCATGTCCACCTTGGCGCGCTTCATACGGGTCACGTCGGCATGCAGGTCGGTCGCGGGAGCCGGGATCGCGAGATCCTCGTAGGCGACGGGGACGTGGTACTTGCGGAGCCCCTTCAGCATTCCCTGGCACCCCTCCTGTGACTGGGCGACGTCGTAGGCGAGCACCGCCGCCGCGTGGTCGTGGTGCTGCTGGGCCACGAACGCGGGCTGGACGACGGGAGAGGTGAAGTTGATGTACGAGCCGTTGTTGCCGTACAGGCTCGGGCCGTCCATCCACTGGGGGTTCACGTTCAGCCCGAACGTCGGCACGCCCTGCGCGGCGAGGAACTTGCCGCCGGTGAACAAGGCGGTCGCAACCGGCAGCACCGCGAACACGCGGTCCTCGTCGACGAGCGTCCGGGCCTGGCTCGCGTCGATCGACGGGCTCGACTGGTCGTCGAGCGTGTAGGCGAGATCGATCTTCCGGCCGTCGATACCGCCCTTCGCGTTCACCATGTCGAAGTAGGCGCGCGCTCCTGTGACGATCGGGGCGAACAGCGCGGGCAGAGGACCCGTCTCCGACACGAGCGCGCCCACGACGACGCGTTTGGGGTACACCCCGGCCGTGTTGCCCGAGGGCGCCTTGGCGGCAGTCAAGGTGGACCCCAACAGCCCCAACAGCAGGAACGCCATCAGCGAGGCGGCCACGACCTGCCCCGAGCGCACAGGCCAGCGGCCTCGCACGCCCCTCGAGAGGTGCCGCTGCGCCGAGCGCTTCGCCGGCCGCGCCACGCTCCAACGCCGCGGCGGGCTCCCTGGCCGCGTCACGTTCCCGGGTCGCGCCACTCCCTCCGCCCGCCCCGCGTGCATGCGCAGACCCATCGCGTGCTCCTCCATCATCGTCGCATGCTGCGTCGCCGGGCACCCCACGTTACCGTGCCGGAGCTCCTGCCCACGTCTTCGCCGAGCCCTCGCCCAGCCCTCGCCACGCCAACGTGACGCCCCGGGCGTCGTGCCCGTCGTCGCCCAGCGCGCCACCCGGCGCGTCACGAAGGGCGCGTCACGAACGGCGCGTCACGAACGGCGTCGTGTGGCTCGGCCCCGAAGGATCAGCCGGGACGTCGAACGAGAGGTCCCGGGCCGCGACCGTGGGCCGGCAGCCGCCGGACAACCGCCTCCTGCGTCCGCCCGTCCCTGGGCACCACCAGTTCGAGCCGTGGCGACACCCGAGGATCGGGCGCCTGCCCGCCTCGACCCCGTACGTCGCGTGCCACGAGGCGCAAATCGCCCGCCTCGCTCGCAAGACGGCCGGCGGCTACGGGCTCGACGGAGAGGCGGAACTGCTCCCAGCGACGCGCTGCCCAGAGGATCGTGGCGGTACCGAGCACGAGCGGCGCCACCCAGTCGAGGAGCGTGAAGAGCACGGGGCCCGACAAGATCGCGGTCGTGCCGCACGCAGCGGCCACGACCAGCGACCCCACGCCCCACGTCAGCGTCATCTGGACGTTCACCTCGCGAAAGCGCGGGTCGTCGCGCACCCCCGGCGCGACCAGCGGAACCGTGTAGGCCTCGCTCAACGGCGTGAACGGGAGCGAGCCGAACGCCACCAGGCTCAACGACGCGACGGCAAGTGCCCGAGGAAGGCCGACTTGATGGTCCCACCCGTGGAAGGCCAGCCCTGAGGCAAGGCAGAGCGCGAACACCCCGAGCGCGACCCGTGGCAGCATGGAGAGATCGGA
>JAJYYT010000210.1 GCA_021800645.1 Actinomycetes bacterium | reverse complement strand
CCCTGGGCCGACGGGTCGATGACGTGTGCGTCGAGGAGGTCGGTGATGAACCCGTCGTTCCCGTAGTACCACGTGTAGGGCATCTGGTAGAAGTCGTCGGGCGGCAGCACGAGCACGGTCGCGTGGGGCATTTGGGCGTTGAGGTACGTTGCTGCGTCGGACCAGTAGCGCGGAAGGGTCACATGGCTCGAGGGGAACACGCCGCGGCTTCCGGGGACCACGGCGCCGCTGATGAGCGGGAAGCCCGGGACGATCGTCACGAGCGCGGCGACGATGGCCAAGGCACCGGTGCTCGTGAGGCGCAGCCGACGAGGCCAATGCTGCACGCGCGCGGTTGCAGCCCGTGCGTGCGCGCCGAGCAACTCGGACGCAGCCGAGTACGCGAGCCCGATCAGCGCGCCATAGGCGAGCCCTGCCGCCATGAGGAAGCGCCCCGGATCCTGCAGGGTCCAGCCGTAGGGCAGGTGGTAGAGGGGGTCGAAGACGACCGAGCCGGGGGCGTTGGTCCCCGTGGAGAAGAACACGACGCCGAGCGCGATCGCCGCCGAGGCGAGCGCGACACGCGTGCGCAGCGCCGGCCCGCCTGAGTGGAACACGAGCGGGACGAGCGACCAGAAGGCGACCGCCGGCAGCAAGAACTTCACGAGGTCGAGCGGAAAGGCGTCGTAGAGGTGTGCGTACGGGTAGTAGGCCGCGTAGCGCCATCCCCAGGTGTTGTTGAGCCACAGGCCGTTCGCCAGTTTGGCCCGGCCTTCCGTCCACGTCCAGCTCGACAGCGAGGAGAGCTGCCGGGTCGCGACCGAGTGGAGCTGCAGCCAAGATGGGACGATCCAGTACGCGCACGCGAGCGCGAGGACCGGCACCCCAGAGCCGAGGAGCCGCGCCGCGCGCCGCAGGGCTTGGCCTCTGAAGACCCACCATGCGCCGAGCGCGGCGACGACCGTGGCTGCCGCCACCATGAGCACGAGCGGCGGGTTCTGGTAGGCGTAGCCGATGAGCGGGCTCCCGATGGCGAACAGCACCACACCGGTACGCAGCCTCCAACGACCGGTCGCGACCGCAAGGACGATCGCCGGGTACGCCGCGAGGAGCACCATCGCGCACAGGTAGACCGCGTTCACCCCGACGGTGGAGAGCGTGTAGGGGTTGAAGAGGTACACGAGCGCCCCGATCACGCTCGCGACGGCCCCCAGCCGAAGGAGCCGCAAGAGCGCGTACGCAGACAGGCCTGCCGCCGCGTAGAGCGAGGTGAGCCAGACCCGCTGTGCCAACGGCGCGCCGCCGCCGAGCGCGTGGACGAGGAGCAGGACTGCCGCCCACGGGGCCTGCACCTCGAGGGCGCCGGGGCCGCCGAGGTTCGAACCGCCCCAGACCCACGCGGCGAACAGGTGGTGCATCCACGCGAGACCGTAGGGCGGCGTGAGGTCGCCTCCTCCGATCGCAGCGCCGCCGGCGAACCAGGTCTGGGCGGCGACCATGGCGATCGAGGCGACGGCCGCCGCGCCCGTCCATCCACCCGGCGAAGGTGCAGTCGATTGGATCGAGATCTCGTCGCGTGCTCCAACAGGGGTACCTGTCCGATCTCGGCGTTTGCTGGTGACCACCACACCCAGGAGCACCGTTCCGGCAAGCGCGGCCGTCGCGATCGCAGCGACCACTGCGTCGGGCGACCGCCCATCGAGCACCCCGAGGCCCACGACGCCGGCGACACCAAGCCACGCGAGGACCCTGCCCGCGCGCTCCATCGCCGGGATGAGCGCGCCAATCCTCGTTCGGCGCCGCGCTCCGAAGCGCACCGTGGCTCGTGCGGGCACGTCCTGTGCGGCTGCGAGCACCCGAGCGGCGACCTCACCCCAGGGAAGGAGGCCCCGCGCCGCAACCCCGGGCACAGGGCGCGGCGCGGCGCGCCAGATCGGGATGTACCGGGCGAGGACATCCGCGAGCGCCGAAGGATCCGCCCCAGTGAGGACGCCACCGGACGCGGAGACCGAGTCGCGCAGTCCGGGGACGTCGTAGGCCACGGTCGGCGTGCCGGCCGCGGCGGCTTCGCTCACGACGAGGCCCCAGCCCTCGCGCACCGAGGTGGCGACCAGGACGTCCGCTCGAGCCAGCCGGTCGAGCTTCTCCTCCTCGCTCACTCGGCCGAGGAACCTGACACCCGGTGATGCCAGGCGCTTCAGCCTCGACTCCTCGGGTCCGGTGCCGATGACCCACATCTGCGCCTCGGGGGCGAGACGTCGGTAGATCTCGAAGGCTCGGAGGGCCTGGTCGGCCTGCTTGCTGCGCGAGAGCCTGCCGACGAAGACGACGGTGGGCACGGGCTCCCGATCCGCGGGTGCCTCGCGCGCCTGCACGAGGGCGGAGAGCTGTCCCGGCGACACCACGGTCACACGGCGCAACCCGTAGTAAGCTTCGAGGGCCGATCTGCTCGACTCGGACACCGTGACGACGGGGACGTCGCGGTAGGTGGCCAGCCAGCGCGGCTCCAGGACGCGCCTGCCGAGCCAGGAGAGCGGCCAGGGCAGCTCGCAGTCCCACACCTCCCGGCAGACCTGGTGGACGAGCGCCACGACCGGCACGCCTCGAGCGAACCGCGGACAGAAGAACGGGCGAGTGTTGACCTCGTCGACGACGAGATCGAACGCGCCACCGGCTTCCTCGAAGAACCGGCGAGCGGCACGGTAGACGCCGAACCGGCCACCGCGTCGCACGATTCGGACGCCGTCGACGTCTTCGACTTCCGGGCGCCCGCGTACCGCCGCGCAGAAGAGCGTGACGGAATGACCCTCACGGACCCACTCTCCGGCGAGGGCCGCCGTGTAGACCTCGGCAGCGCCCGCGCGCGGGTGGGCGGTGTCCTTCCAGTTGCAGATGAGGATCCGCAGGCGCGGCGTGGTCTCCTCGTGCACGCGCTCGGTCCCCACGGCGTCCGCCTGCCGCCCGGCGCCCGCGGGCGCCGCCAGTGCCGGCGACACCGGGAAGGGCAGCTGGG
Organism: Actinomycetes bacterium; assembly: GCA_021800645.1. The sequence goes on along the minus strand of JAJYYT010000210.1, from coordinate 1,605 downwards.
CAGCACCTGCGCCGTAGTGGTGGAGCACGCGCAGGCGATAGAAGATGGCCAGGGTGTCGATCAGCATGTGCCACACCGCGCGAAGCGAGATCGTGCTCGTGAAGCGCTCGAGGACGGTGACCGGCGCCTCCACGAACCGCCGGTACCCCAGGTGCGACGCGACGACGAGGAGCTCGAGATCGAACGCGTAGCGCTTCTCGAGCATCCTCGGCAGGACGTCGGCGAGGACCTCGCGCCGCACGAACTTGACCCCCGTCTGCGTGTCGCGTACCGGCAGGCTGAAGAGCGCCCAGTTCAACAGCTGGTAGGCCCTCGAGTAGAGCCGACGCAACGGCGGGTACTCGACCCGCGATGTCGGATGGCGCTTGCTCCCGAGCAGCACATCGGGCTCCTCGGTCATCACCATCTCGACGAAGCGCGTGAGCAACGCGCCGGGGAGGTCACCGTCACCGTCGATGAAGCCGAGCCAGCGGCCGTGCCCGGCGTCGAACCCCGCCCGCAGTGCGGCACCTTTGCCTTGGTTCTCGTCGAAGCTGATCACTCGGAGGACGTCGGGGCGAAGTCCTTCGGCGAGCGCGGGGCTTCCGTCGGTGCTCCCATCGGACACCGCGAGCACTTCGAACGTTGCCCCGGTTGCCTCGAGGGCGTCGACGACCTGACCGAGATGCGCCGCAAAGCGCGGCCCGGGGTTGTAGAAGGGCACCACGACGGTCAGGTCGAGCGTCGGAGCTTCGCAGAGACGGGCTGCGGGCACCGGGACGGCTCTCTCGCTCGCAACGGAACGTACGAGCGCGCCGAGCGCTGGAGCGAGCTCTGCTGCGAGCACGACCGCGGCCACGACGAGCATCCCCATGGCGATGGAGACGAGGCCTCCGTGGAAGAGTGCGACCGTTCCGGCAGCGAGCGCGCCGCCTGCCCACGGCAGGAGGGCCACCCGCGAGCGCCGCGCGATGTGGAAGTAGGTCAGAAGGCCCACGAGGCCGAGCACCGCGGATTCGAGCCCCAAGATGCCCACCGCGCTTGCGGCGGGCTGATAGGCGCGCCCAAAAAGAATCTCGACCACTCGAGGTGCAAACAAGACGAGCACGCCTGCTGCGGCGAGCCCCAGCGCCGAGGTGAACACGAACGCCTGTCCGAGCGCCGTGCGGCTGCGTGCAGAGCGACCCCGACCTTCGGCGAGTTGTGGAAACGCGACCATCACGACGGCTCCGGGCAAGAAGAGCGCGACGTGGCCCGCGGTCGCTGCCGCTGCGTACTGGCCGGCGGACACCGCAGCCAAGAAGTGCTGCGCGAGGAACGTGTCGATACCGGTGAGCACCGTGTAGCCACCGAGCGCGAGCACCGAGACGGCCGTATCGCTGAGCGGCGCTTGGAGCTGATCGCTGCCCTTGGAGAGCGACGCCCTGGCGGCCTTCACGAGGAGGAGGGTCGTCACGGTCTGGGCACCGACCGTCGCTCCGATCGCGCCGGCCACGCCGCCGCCGAGGAAAATGAGCGCGGCGCCCAGCCCGAGGCGCACCGGCCCGCCTCCGAGGAAGCTCGCGAGCGCGACGGGCTTGAACCGCAGCTCGCCGATGAGCGCGCCCTGGAGCACGGACCCAGCCG
>JAJYYT010000209.1 GCA_021800645.1 Actinomycetes bacterium | reverse complement strand
CCCGCCACAGAAGGGCGCGCTCCTCCTCGCTCGCCGCCGCACGTGCGCTCGTCGCGCCGTTGTCGCGACCGATCTCGACGATGCGCGCCGCGTCGGAGGCGGTCCCCGCTTCCTGCCCGTCGACCTCGACGAGCAGGACCGCACCGGCGTCCACCGGGTAGCCGGCGTGGACAAAGTTCTCGACGGCAGCGGTGATGCCCCGGTCCATCACCTCCATGGCGGCCGGGACGATTCCCGCCGCGACGACCTTGCCCACGGTGGTCGCGGCCCCCTCGATCGTGTCGAAGGCCAAGAGCAGCGTCCGGACCGCAGGGGGGTTCTTCGTGATCCGCACGGCGATGCGCGTGGCGATGCCGAGGGTTCCTTCCCCGCCGACGAACGCGCCGCGAAGGTCGTAGCCCGAGGGATCGGCGTCGAGACCGCCGAGCCTCACCAGCTCGCCGTCGGGGAGCACCACGTCGAGGGCAAGCACGTGCTGGCTCGTCACCCCGTAGGCGAGGCAGTGCGGTCCACCGGAATTGTTCGCGACGTTGCCGCCGAGCGTGCACGCCTGCTGGCTCGAAGGGTCGGGGGCGAAGTGGAAGCCGAGCGGACGGAGGTGCTTGCTCAGGTCGAGGTTCACGACCCCGGGCTCGACCCACGCGACCCGCTCCTCGAGGTCGACCTCGAGGATCCGGTTCATCCTCGTCGTGACCACCACGATCGGTCGGCCGAGGGGGATGGCGCCACCAGCGAGCCCCGTCCCAGCGCCGCGCGGGACGACCGCACGGCCATGGGTCGCAGCGATCCGCACCACGGCTTGGACCTCTTCGGTGCTGGTGGGGAAGCAGACCGGTCCTGCCGCACCCCCCGCGAAGACCGAGGCGTCGTGGGCGAGCAACGCGCGCTCCGCAGCGTCGTCGCGCACCCGGTCGCTCCCGAGCGCCGCGATCAGCGCGGCGACGACCGGGTCTGCGGCCGATGCCTGATCACGCCGTGCGATGCGTCCGATGTCGGGAACAGTACCGCCGTCGCGTCAGCCTGTGATGGCCCCGGACCTTCGAGGTGCGCTGCCGGCCGCCGGGGCGGTGCCGATGCCGCGCAGGCTGTGAAATAGTCGCTCGTGGCCACGAAGGATCCGAGGGGACGCGCACGTCCCGCCGCCGCACCCAAGTCCCCCGCCGCACCCGGGTCCCCCGCCGGGGCACTGCGCCTTTCAGGGGTGACCGTCGAGCGCAGCGGGCGAACGATCCTCCATCCCCTCGACTGGGAGGTCGGTCCGCACGACCGCTGGGTTGTGCTCGGCCCCAACGGTTCGGGAAAGACGACTCTCTTGCAGGTCGCCGGCGCCCGGCTCCGCCCGAGCCGCGGGTGCGTCTCGATCGTCGGCGAGCGCGTCGGCAGGTGCGATCTGCGGACCGTGCGCGCCCGGGTCGCCCTGGTGAGCGCCGCCACAGTCCGGCTCATCCGCCCCGACCTCACCGTGCACCAGGTCGTGGTGTCGGGGCGAGACGGCGCGCTGTCCCCCTTCTGGCACCGCTACGCCGACGAGGACTGGGCCGCGGCCGCTCACAGCCTCTCCCGCGTGCTCGGCTCGGAGGAAGCCCCACCGCTGGACACGCCCTTCGGCGTGCTCTCGGAGGGCGAGCGTCAGCAGGTCCTCATCGCCCGGTCGCTCATGTGCTCGCCCGAGCTGGTCCTGTTCGACGAGCCCGCAGCAGGGCTCGATCTCGGCGCGAGAGAGCGCCTGGCCGTCCAGCTCGGTTCCCTCGCCGCCGACCCCGAGGTGCCCGCGGTGGTGCTCGTCACCCACCATCTCGAAGAGGTGCCACCCGGCTTCACCCACGCGATGCTGCTGCGTGGAGGCCGCTTGCTCGCAGCCGGGCGACTCGAGGAGGTGCTCACGGGAGCGCTGGTCTCTGCGTGCTTCGGGGTCGGCGTCGAGGTCGAACGCCGAAAAGGGCGGTGGTGGGCCCGCGCCGCGCCGCACGCGGACGGCGCCTCGCGGACCGCGCCCGCGAGGTCGCCGCGCTCGACTGCGACCTGTGGTGGCCACCGCTCTTCGTGACGGACAAGGTGCGGGAGGTGCTCGAGGCGTCCCGTGCCGATGCTGGGTCGCCGACAACGGATCCAGACCTGCCCCGCGGTCGTCGGATCGGTGCCGCTGCAGCACGTACGCTCGGTCAGCATGTGGAGGGCCGCGATCAGGCGGACGGGAGTGAGAGCATGAGCGGAGGACACGGCGGGCGCCCGCCGGACACGCTGGGGCTCGAGCCCGACGAGATGCGCAGGCTCGGGCACTGGGTGGTGGACCGCGTGGTCGACCACTTCGAGCACGGCCACACGCAGCCGGCCGTCTCAGCCGCCGCGCCGGCCGAGCTGCTGTCCGCGCTCGGCGGGGCACCGCCCGAAGAGCCCGGGGATGCGCTCGCTGCGATGACGACGCTCGTCGACGTCGCGCTCTCCCACATGCAGCACGGCGATCATCCCCGGTTCTTCGCCCGCGTCCCTGGCCCTTCGTCGTTTGCGGGCGTGCTGGGCGAGTGGCTCGCCACCGGCTTCAACTCGATGGCCGCCTCCTGGGGAGGAGGTGCCGGCCCGACGACGGTCGAGCTGGTGGTCGTCGACTGGCTGCGGTCTCTCCTCGGGATGCCGGAAGGCACCGAAGGCGTGTTGACCAGCGGCGGCTCGATGGCCAATACCACCGCCCTCGTGGCCGCGCGCCACGCGACCGGCCCCGGTGTCGCCTACCTGTCGGACCAGACCCATGCCTCCATCCGGCGGAGCCTGGTCGCGATGGGGTTCGGGCCCGAGGATCTCGAGATCGTGGAGACCGACGACCGCTACCGCATGCCGGTCGAAGCTCTGGGAGAAGCCGTGCGCAAGGACCGCCGTGACGGTCGGCGTCCGGCCATCGTGATCGCGAGCGCGGGGAGCACCAACACGGGTGCTGTCGACCCGCTCCCCGAGTTGGCGGACCTCTGCAGGGCCGAAGACCTGTGGTTCCACGTCGACGGGGCGTACGGGGCTCCGGCCGCGCTGTGCAGGAAGGGGCGCGCGGTGCTCGACGGGATCCAGCGAGCGGACTCCCTCGTCCTCGACCCCCACAAGTGGCTGTTCCAGCCCTACGACGTCGGGTCGGTGCTCGTCCGACCCCCGGGCGCCCTCGAGGCGGCCTTCCGCATGGCTCCTGAGTACCTGATCGACGTCACCGCGCGCCAGGGGGAGGTCGACCTGCGCGACCGGAGCCTCGAGCTGACCCGTCGGTCACGGGCGATCAAGGTCTGGCTGACGTTCCAGACCTACGGCGCGGCGAGGATCCGCTCGGCGATCGAGCGCGGGATCGAGCTGGCGGAGCACGCGGAGCAGGTCCTCCGCAGCGACGGGCGCTGGCAGGTCGTCACCCCGGCCCAGCTCGGCATCGTCACGTTCGTGCGCTCGGGGAAGGACCACGACGCGCCGATGGACGCCGCGGCACGGGTCACCCAAGGGGGCTTTGCGGCGGTCACGAGCACGACGTTGAAGGGGAGGCCCGTCCTGAGGCTGTGCACGATCAACCCCCGTACCTCCGAGGCCGATGTCGAAGAGACGATCGAGCGGCTCGCTGGGAGCCGGTGAAGGCGCAGGGTGCCAGGCGGGGCCGGTAGAAAAGGGGCCGAAGGTCCCGCTCGTGGTGCGACAACACTGGGACCATGACGCTGATCCTTCCTTCAGGCACAGAGACGATGGCCAGCGCTCGGTTCCGCGCCTGGACAGAGGACACCGACCTCGGCGCCCCCACAGACGCGTACTGGCCGAACGTCTGGCGCACAGTGCCGGAGTGCCTGGCACGCCGCGTGGGCGAGGCCAGACCGCTGACCGCGTGACCCGGGATCCCCACGTCCCGGCGGGCCGAGAGAGCCGCCGACTCTCGTAAGGGTCGCCCGTTGCGCGTCGCGAGCGCGCCCTGTGGAACGCCGCGTCGGCGGGGCAGTGTCGCCCGATTGCACCGGCAAGGTCACAAGGTAACGTTGGCGGGCTCGAACATGGAGCTTGCGACCGAAACAGGCTGCATGGAGCGCCGGAGAGTCCCCCCCGTGCCTGCGGAGCCGTGGTGAGTGCTGTGGCGCCGCGGCGGGGCTCATGGGTGACGGAAGGATCGACGGTGGAGATGGGAGCGCAATCGAGCGCAGCCGCGGCTGTGCGTCCCGGACGTGGTGCCGCCACGGCGGGCAATGGGTGGGATCGTCCAGCCGCCGGCGCGCCGGGTGCCTCCACGTGGGATGGCCCCGCGATCTACGTCGAAGCCGTCTACAAGGCGTTCGGTGACGTCCAGGCGCTGCGCGGCATCGATCTGGTCGTCGGCCGCGGCAAGGTGCTCGGCCTGCTCGGTCCGAACGGGGCGGGCAAGACCACCGCGGTCAAGATCCTGACGACGCTGATCCGGCCCGATCGCGGGCGGGCTCTCGTCGAGGGGCGCGACGTCGCAAGCTCTCCGGCGGCGGTCCGGGAGATCATCGGTCTCGCCGGGCAGTCGACCGCCATCCAAGAGGAGCTCACCGGTCGGGAGAACCTCGACATCATGGGGCGGCTCTATCACCTCGACGCGGCCACGCGGAAGCGCCGCGCCGAGGAGCTGCTCGAGCGCTTC
>JAJYYT010000208.1 GCA_021800645.1 Actinomycetes bacterium | reverse complement strand
AAAGGTGAACGAGGCGTTCGATGACATGCGGAGAGGGCGGGTCGTGCGAGGCGTACTCATACCGTGGGAGGAGACTCCGAATGCAGATAGGTGAAGGATTCGCGGGTGCGGGAGTGAACAGCGCCCACATCAACGTCGTCCTCGGCCATCGCGACGGCCCGGTCGGCGCGGCCTGGGTGACGGCACTCGCGACACCGAGCGCCGGGCACGGCCGCTTCGTGGCCGTGGCAAGGCCGGGCGTCGCGGTTGTTCCACCCACGCTCTTCGTCAACAAGGCGGCCGTGAGCGGGGGGCGTCACGGCGACCTCACGTGGGGAGCGGCGCAAGCCGGAATCGCCAAGGCGCTCGGCCAAGCCCTCTCGAGCCGGATCATCGATCCGTCCGCCATCGACTACCTCGTGTTGATCGCCGCCGTCTGGGTCAACCCGGAGGCCGACGACGAGCAGCTCGTCTACGAGAACAACGTGCAGGCCACCCTCGACGCCCTCGGGAGAGCCACGGTCGAGCACGCCGACGTGGACGAGTTCCTCGCGGCTTCGGCCTCGCCGTCGAACGGGTTCTTCTCCGGGCCGAGGCGGGAGGAGAGATGACCGGCTCCCCCGACCGTGGCGCCGCCCTGCCGGGCGTTCGCCCGAGGATCACGAGCATGATCTGCTCGTCCGACGATCAAGTGGCCGAGACCTCCGTCGACCGCCTCGCTGCAGGAGCCCGCCACCGCGTGGCCCTCGTGGCCCGTCCTTTGACAGGTCTGTGAGCACCCCGCCGGAGGGTAGCGCCGGTCGGCGTTCGATCGACGACCTGCTCTCCGAGGCTCGCCGCCGTCTCAAGCGCTACGACCCGTCGGAGGCCCATGCGGCGCAGCAGCGTGGTGCATACCTGGTCGACATCAGGCCGGCGGCGCAGCGGGCAGAGGAGGGCGAGATCCCGGGGGCACTCATCGTCGAGCGGAACGTGCTCGAGTGGCGCTTCGACCCGTTGAGCCCCAGCCGGCTGCCGGACGCCGCCCGGTACGACGCCGAGGTGGTCGTGTTCTGCTCGGAGGGCTACACGTCCAGCCTCGCGGCTGCGAGCCTCAAGGACATGGGTCTCAGTCGGGCGACAGACGTCGACGGAGGTTTCCAGGCCTGGAAGCGCGCCGGCCTGCCCGTGACGACTCCTCTGCACCACGCCGCTGCAGGCCGCGACGCTCGCGCGGGTGCCGCCGCCGCCACGGCGGGCGGCGTCGGCGCCGAGGCCGTCGTGCTCGACCCGGAGATCCGCCTCGATCTCGATGGTCTCCTGGCGATCGCCCTGGGGCGGCCGGTCGCGATCGCGACCGGTGCCGAGGCGCGGCTTGCTCGTGCCTCCGAGGTGATCGAGGCGGTGCTGGCGGCCGGGACGAGGGCGTACGGGCTCAACACCGGCCTCGGCCACTCACGCGACGACAGGGTCGATTCGCAGCTGCTGGCCGACTATCAGCTCTCCATCGTGCGGCTGCACGCCGGCGCTCTCGGTTCGCCTCTTCGCACCGAGATCGTGAGGGGAGCGATGGCAGCCCGCCTCAACAGCGCCGTTCGGGGCGGTTCGGGGCTCCGACGGGGCACCGTCGACCTGCTGGCTGCCATGCTCAACCGTGGCGTGCACCCGGTGGTGCCCGAGATCGGCTCGGTCGGTGCGTCCGATCTCGGCCATATGGCGGCCATCGGCCTCGTCGTCATCGGCTCTGGCCAGGCGGAGGTCGGCGGGCGGGTGCTTCCCGGCCGCGACGCCTTGGCTGCCGTGGGGCTCGAGCCGGTGGTCCTTCAGCCGATGGAGGGTCTGGCGATCATCTCGGCCAACTCTGTGGCGGTCGGCCACGGAGCCTTTGTCGCGGCGCGGGCGGCGCGGGCCGTCGAGGCGTCGGACGTCGTGGCGGCCGTCAGCTTCGAAGCCATCGGCGCGAACCTCTCTGTCATCGATCCGGCGGTCGGTGCCGCGAAGGGGATCGCCGGTCAGGTCGCGGCGATCTCCCACCTCCGTGCGTTGCTGGAGGGGAGCAGCCTCTTCGAGTCGGGGGCGGCGCGGTCGCTGCAGGACCCGCTCTCATTCCGGGTCGTACCGCAGGTGCACGGCGCAGCTCGCGAGTTCGTCGCGGCGGCCCGGGCGGCGGTCGAGACGGAGCTGAACGCCTCCGACGACAACCCTCTCGTCGTGGCCGACGGGCGAATGGTCTCGAACGGAAACTTCCACCCGATGGCGATGGCCCTGTCGTTCGACGCCGTGCGGACCGCCCTGGCACATGTCGCCCTGCTGTCGTCCCGTCGGATGAGCCACCTGACGAGACTCGCCTTCCAGGGTCGTGATGCCGCCTTCCCGGTCGAGGGGAGCGGGCTCAGACCTGTCAACACCACCTACTCGGCGGCGGCCCTCTACGCGGAGCTGAGATTCCTCGCCGGTCCGGCGACCCTCGATGTGCCGTCGCTCGACCTCGAGCAGGAGGATCACGCGACCGCCGCTCCGCTATCGGTCTCGTTCACCGAGCAGCTGATCGGCCTCTTGGAGCGGATCCTCGCGGTCGAGTTGGACTTCGCCGTCGGGCTCCTCGACCGGACGCCGAGGGAGCGCCGACGCGGGAGGGGGGTCGAAGCGATCCAAGAGCTCGTCTCCGAAGCGACATCCGCCCGCGATTCGGTGTCGACCGCTCAGGTGAACGAGGCTCTCTGGCGTCTCGTCGCGAGCGACGAGCTGCGTGGGGTCGCTCAGGCGGCCCGATAGCCCCTTCCCGGCGCGCTATCGTCCCTCGCGTACCTGTCGGTGCGAACGGTGCAGGGAGCGTGATGCCGCCGGCGGACCTCTCGATAGCAGGGCGCCTGGTGATCGGTGACGGCGCGCCGGCCCGAGGCGAGATCCTCGTGGCTGACGGCCGCATCGCGGCGGTGAGAGCCGGCGAGCCGCTCGCCGGGCTCGCCTCGAAGCACGTCGACGTCGTGGACGCCTACCTCCTTCCGGGGGCCATCGACTGCCACGTGCACTCCGGCAGCCATCCCGGCGAGGGACTTGCCGCCGTCACCGGAGCTGCCGCCGCCGGCGGGGTGACGACTGTCATCGACATGCCCTACGACGCCGAGGGACCCGTCGTCTCGCCGGAGGTCTTCGCCGAGAAGAGCTCCCGGGTCGCCCGCGAGGCCCTCGTCGACGTGGCCCTGCTCGGAACCCTGCGCCCGGGGTCCGGGGCCACCGACGTGGCACCGCTCGTCGAGGCAGGAGCCGCCGGCTTCAAGTTGTCCCTCTTCTGCACCGATCCGCGACGCTTCCCCCGCATCCCGGACCACCAGTTCATCGACGTTCTCGCGGCCGTGCGCGAAACCGGCAGCATCGCCTGCGTGCACGCCGAGAACGAAGAGATCATCAAGCCCCTCATCGCCCGGGCCCGGCAGGAAGGCGACCGCTCGCCGATCGCCCACTGCCGCTCGCGCCCGCCGGTGAGCGAGACGCAGGCCGTGCTCACCGTTCTCGAGTACGCCCGGGAGACCGGAGCGAGGGTCCACCTCTGCCATCTGAGCCTCCCCCGCTCGGTCGACCTGGTCGCCTCATACGCAGCCGAGGGCACAGCGGTGACCGCCGAGACGTGCCCGCACTACCTCTGTTTCTCCGAGGATGACGCGTCGAGCCAAGGGGGTCGCCTCAAGATCAACCCGCCGTTGCGGCGAAGCGCGGACGTCGAGGAGATGTGGCAGCGGCTCGCCGCGGGAAAGGTCGACGTGGTGGCGTCCGACCACGCCCCCTGGCCTCTCTCTCACAAGACGAAGCCCGACATCTTCGACAACCACTCGGGGGTGCCCGGAGTCGAGACCCTGCTCGCTGTGCTCGCCGACCGGTTGCTGCAGCGTGGAGGGACGGTGCAGGACCTCGTGCGCCTCGTCTCGGCGACACCGGCGAAGCTCTTCGGCCTCTCCCACCAGAAGGGCTCGCTCGAGGTGGGCATGGACGCCGACATCGTCGCCTACGACCCGGCGGCGAGTTACACGGTCGACGAGCACCAACTGCACTCGAACGCCGGGTGGAGCCCGTACCACGACATGAAACTCGGGGGCCGCGTCGTGCTGACGATCTCCCGCGGCGAGGTCGTGTGGGACGGCAGGACCCTTCACGGCGCTCCGGGCAGGGGTCGGCTCGTCACACCTATGCGAGATGGAGGGTGGGCGCCATGACCGAGCAGACGCGGGTGACTGCAGCCCGCGGACGTCGCCTCCGCTGCCGGGGCTGGCGCCAAGAGGGCCTCCTGCGGATGCTCGAGAACGTGCTCGAGGTGGGCGAACGGCCGGAGGACCTCGTCGTCTACGCCGCGCGGGCGAAGGCCGCCCGGGACTGGGAGTCGTTCGCCGCCCTCGTCGAGGCTCTCCGGGCTCTTCGCGACGACGAGACGCTCGTGGTCCAATCGGGCAAACCGATAGGCATCTTCCCGAGCCCAGCGGACGCCCCGCTCGTCCTCATGGCCTGCGGCAACATCGTCGGACGCTACGCGACGCAGGAGAACTTCGACGACCTCGCCGCCCGTGGACTCACCATGTTCGGAGGGCTCACCGCGGGCGATTGGCAGTACATCGGCTTCCAGGGAGTCCTCCAAGGCGTCTACGAGGTCCTGCAGGCGGT
>JAJYYT010000207.1 GCA_021800645.1 Actinomycetes bacterium | reverse complement strand
CGATCCCAGGGAGCCGCAGACCGTCCGAAGAGCAGGCGTGAGGGCACTTCCGACACCCCGGCTTCCCGCTCCCGAGGTGGCGTGGAGCGCGAGGAAGCAGCCCGAGAACCGAGGACCGGAGGGCAGGGCGATCGGCGTGGTGTACGTGAAGGTCACCGCCTTGTCCGCCGGGCTCGCCACGCCGTCGACCTCGACGTAGACGTCGAAGGTGCCCGTCCTCGTCGCCGCGCCGGTGTAAGCGGTGAGACCGCTCGACGAGGAGACATCGACCCTCGTGGCAGGGACGGCACCGCGGTACGGGCCACTGCCCTGTGCGACCAGCACGGTCATGCCCGTCACGAAACCGGTTCCCTGGAGGGTGACGAAGGTGCCGCCGGTCCCTGGCCCGATGTACGGGGTGATTCCCGCCACCGTCGGTGCCTCGTAGGTGAAGCGGTCGGCGCTCGACACCCCGTTCGAGACGCCGTTCTCGGTCACGTAGAGGTAGAACGTCCCGGCCCTCCTCGCCGCTCCCGTGTCGGCCGTGATCTCGGTCCCGCTCACGACGTCGACGTTCGTGGCCGCGATCGGCGCCCCGCCTCCCTGGCCGATCGCGACGGTCGCCCCGGGCACGAAGTCGGTCCCGGTGATGGTCACCGGAGTGCCTCCGGCGACCGGCCCGGAGGCTGGCTCGATGCGTGAGACGGTCGGAGCCCCGAAGGTGAACTCCGAATTGCCGGTCGGCAGGCTCGTGCCACTGGCCGCCTCGACGTAGAGGTAGAAGGTGCCGGCGCGGGCCGACGGGGGCGTCGTCGCCTTGATCTCGCTCGACGACACGAGATCCACGTTCGTCGCGCCAACGGCCGTCCCGCTGCCGCCTCCCTGGCCGATGACCACCTGCGAGCCCGGCGTGAACCCGGATCCCGTGATCGTGATCCGAGTGCCGCCGCCGACGGGACCGCTCGACGGTGTCAGCGAAGTGACGGTGGGCAGCGGTGCTCTCTCAACGGTGAGTGTGAACGGCTGCGTCGCCGCCGGTGCCACTCCGTTGCTCGCGCCGACCGAGAAGTGGTAAACGCCTGCGTCCGACGCCGTCGGCGTACCCGACAGCACACCGGTCGTGCTGTCGAGCGACAGGAAGGAGGGCTGTCCCGAGACGGAGAAGGTCGGCGCCGGGTACCCGGTCGCCGTCACCTGGAAGCTGTCGGGCTCGCCGGTCGTCCAGGTGGTGGAGCTCAGGCTCGTGATGCCCGGCTGCTCATCGACGACGAGCGGGACCTCGACGGTCACCCCGTCCATCGAGACCGAGACTCCGGCCGGGTTGTAGTCGCCCCCTGTCGACGAAGCCGTGAGGGTGTCGGTCGCACTGTCGTTCGTGAGCGTCCTGCTCGCGCCGAGCGCGTACGAACCGGCGCTTCCACCGAATGTCACGTTCTCGCCGCTCGGCACCGGGTGGGCGGCATACGCGTTGCCGGCCTCGTCGTGGCTCAGGTCAGCCGTGATGACATCGGGCTCTCCGGCGGTTGCCGGGCTGGTGGCTGCAGACACGCGGAGCTCGATCCAATGGTTGACCGTCACCCCTTCGGCCTCGACTGCGGTCGGCTGGGCGTTCGCGGCCCACCAGTTGTAGTCGGCGTTCACGACCGGCACCGGCGGGCTGCCGTCCTCGACGGCCAGAGCCTGGCCGTCGGTAACAGCCGCGGTGTTCGCCACGAAACGGTTGCCGTTGACGTTGGCGGAGCCCCCGAGCACGTTGATGGCCCCGCCCTCGCCGCTGGCGGTGACGGAGTCGGAGACGAAGCTGTTGCTGTAGGCGTCGAGCGTGTCGTTCGTGCCCCCGAGATCGAGGATCGCTCCGCCGCCTGCGATGCTGCTCGATCCGCTCGTCGCCTCGTCCGAGGAGAAAGTCGACCCGCTCACCGTGATGGTGCTGCCGGTCGAGGCGGAAGTGTCCAGGTAGATCCCGCCCCCGCCGCCGAGCGCGTTGGAGACCGTGTCGCTCGCGAACGTGGACCCGCTCACGGTCGCGGTCACGGCGTTCCCGTCGAGGGTCGCGATGTAGAGGCCGCCCCCGTACACCGTGGGCACCGATCCGCCGCCGGTGTCGTTCGAGAAGGTGCAGTCCGTGACTGTCACGCTCGACGCTGCGCCGATCGAGACGCCGGCGCCGGGGACTTCGCCCGTGTTCGAGACCGCGTCGATCGTGTCGTTCTCGATGGTGTCGTTCGTGAACGTGTAGGAGTCGCCCGTGCCCCCGGCGAGAACGCCGGCGCCTCCGACGGTCGCCACCTCGCCGCCTGAGATGGTGAGTCCGCCCAGGCTGAACGTCTGGCTCCCGAGGGTGCCCTCGTCGAGGCTGATCACCCCGAAACACGTGCTCGGGCTGGCGCTCGTGCAGGAGCCCGGCTGGCTTGCCTCGATCACCGAGCCGTCGCCGTTGATCACATACGTGCCGCCGGGGGTGACGAGGCTGCCGAAGTCGAGCGTGCCGAGTGACGGCGCGAGCGTGTAGGTGAGACCGGGGGTCGCGAAGTCGATCGTGCCGCCGCCGCTGTTGTCCACCGCCTCCACGGCCGCCCTCAGGCTGCAGTTGCCGCTCGCTGCGTCGACACAGGCCGTTCCCGCCGGGGCGGCGAGGCCGGAATCCTCTGTCGTGTCGACCGTGTAGACGGTGGTCGCGCTCGCCGGGGTGGCGAGCGCGCCGACGAGAACCGAGAGCAAGGCTCCCGCCCCGAAAGTTCCTGCTGCAATGAGACGACCGGCTCGCCGGACAGCCGCTCGCCTTGTCGTGGCCATCGTCGTCTCGGCCCCTACGATCTCGCCGGGTAGACGCCCTGCAAGGCGATTATGAAAGTGACTGCGAGGTAGGGGGGCATGTTGTTGTGCGCCGCGCCGCCGCCCGTCGCGCCGGTCGTCGGCCCTGCCTCCGCTGTCCCCGCCTGTGTCGCGTACAGGTCGGTGGCGAACCTCTGCTTGCTCGACTCGGCCAAGGCGTTGTCGGCAGGGCTCGCCTGATCACCCGCGCTCCCCAGAGCCTCGACGGCATGGGAGTGCGCGGCCATCTCCGCGGGCGTGAGCGTGACGCTCTGCTCTCCGCCGGTCGCGCCGAGGGCCCGCAGGGTCAGACCCGAGCCCTGCCCTGCTCCGAGCGGCGCAGACCCCTGCAACTGAGGAAGGCCGAAGGTGCTGCTGCCGTTGCCGCCGAAGTAGGTGCCGAGGAGGGAGAACAGCGCCGTGTTCTGGCTGATCGGCATGAGCTGACCATCGCAGAACGCCCAGCCGGACGGGGCGAAGTTCCCGGCGAATATGCGTATCTCGGCGAGGAAGGGGTTCGTCATGCGGGCTCTCTCGTCAGGTCTGGGTCGGGAAGGTGCCCTGCAGGGCGATCACGAAGTTGAGGACGAGGTACGGCGACAGGTTGTCGTGGGGCTGTCCGGCGCCCGCGCCGGCGATCGAGCTCGGGTCGAGGGCGGTGTTCGGCCCGCTTCGCGCGAAGTTGAGGTTGCCGCTCGAGGCGAGGAAGTTCCCTACCGGGTTTCCGGCATCGGCGCCGTTGCTGCTGGCGCTGAGCACGTGGGCGTGACCCGGGATCTCGTTGACGGTGAGGGTGTGAGCGGCCTCGCCTCCGGCCTGCCCGAGAACTAGCCCGTTCCCGACGTGGAATGGGGTCCGCCCGCGCAGGTCGGGCAAGGCGAACGAGGAGACGACGTTGCCGCCGAAGTTGGTGCCGAGGAGGGAGAACAGCGCCTGGTTCTGGCTGATCGACATGAGCTGACCATCGCAGAACGCCCAGCCGGAGGGGGCGAAATTCCAGGAGATCATCTTGATCTCACCCAAGTATGGCGTCGTCACGGCTCAGCCCCTCTCGCTCAGGCCAGGCTCGGGAACACGCCTGAGAGGCAGATGATGAAGTTCACGACGGTGAACGGACACATGTTGTCGTGAGCCTGCGACCCGCCCGTGGGTCCGGCGCTCGTCGCCATCGCACCGGCCACTCCGCCGTCGCTGTACTGGTTCGCACCCCAAGCGGCCGGGATCGTGTCAGCAGGCGACGGAGTCGTCCCGGCAGCGGTCGTCGCCGGCAAGGAGTGGGTGTGGACGGGGAGCTCGGTCGAGGTGAGGGTAACGGTCTCGCTCCCCCCAGATTGGCCTTGGGCGAAACCCGTTCCCGGGTGCACCGGCACCCTGCCGCGCAGGTCGGGCAGAGCGAAGGATGTCACGCCGTCGCCACCGTACGTGGTGCCGATGAGCTCGTAGAGCGACTGGTACTGCGATACCGCGAGCAGGCTCCCGTCGCAGAGCGCCCAGTCGACCGGTGCGAAGTCCCCGCCGAACATACGGATCTCGCCTAGGTACGCGGTTGTCAACCTCTCCCCCTATCCCCTCTCCGCGGATCGTGGCTCGAGCAGGCTGAAGCAAGCCTCGTACTCGACCGTGTCCACCTCCCGCGCGACCGGCACGAGGAAGAGATCGAGCTCCCCGAGGTCGTCGTGCTCGAGCAGACAAACTCCCTGGGCCAGGACCTCGCCGGTGCGACGGAAGTACAGCGAGAACTGCTCGGATCCCGGAGGCGCCGGCATCGGCTGCACGCGGTCGAGCACGAACGCGTCTGCTGGCGATCCGACCCCGCGCACGCGGAAGATCGAGCCCT
>JAJYYT010000206.1 GCA_021800645.1 Actinomycetes bacterium | reverse complement strand
CTGCTCGACTTCTTCCTGCTCGAGAAGGCGGTGGCCGAGCTCGCCTACGAGGCGAACGCCCGTCCGGGCTGGGTGGACATCCCCGCGAGCGGCATCCTCGACGTGCTGGACGGCGCCTCGTGACCGGCGCGCCACGCCCGCCGGCGGGAGGTGGGCCGCTCCCGCCGGCGGGCGGTGGGCCGCTCCCGCCGGTGCCCGGGGACCTCCGGCACCTCGCGGCGCTCTACGGCGTCGAGACGTCGTACGTCGACACGGCTGGCCGGACGCGCGAGGCGAGCACGGAGACGATCCGGGTGCTCCTCGCTGCGCTCGGGGCGCCGGTGGAAGACCCTGCGACGGCAGTGAGGGAGGAGCGCCTCCGCCGCCACGTCGAAGTGCTCGCGCCCGTGGTGGCGGTCCCCGCCGCCGGCACCCAGGCGGTCGCGGTGGGCGTCCCGCGCCCGGTGCACCCGCGGGACTGCTGGCTCGTGCTCGAGGCCGAGGACGGCACCACGCGTAAAGCCAGGCTGATGCCGGCGATCCACCGGCCGCTCGGCTCCGCCAGCGTCGAGGGCCGCACGATGGACCGGTACGAAGCGCAGCTCAGCGCTCCGCTCGACCCGCTGGACCCGGGCTACTACCACCTGAGGATCGAGGGGCCGGGGATCGACGCGGCGTCGATGGTGGTGGTCGCGCCGCGCTGCCCGCTGCCCGCGCGTGGCTGGGGCGCCTTCCTCCCGGTGCACGCGATGCGGACGCGTACCGACTGGGGAGTGGGGAACTACCCCGCGCTGGCAGAGATGGCGGCCTGGGTGCGAGGGATCGGCGGGGCGTTCGTCGGGACCCTCCCGCTCTACCCCGGCTTCTACGACGAGCCGCTGGAGATCAGCCCCTACCTGCCGGCGACGCGGCTCGGGTGGAACGAGCTGTACGTGGACCCGACGGCGCTGCCCGAGCTCGAGGCATCTCCCGACGCGCGAGACCTGCTCGGCTCAGAGGCGTTCCGCCAGGCGCTGGCGTCGCAGCGGCGCAACGCCCTCGTCGACTATCCCGCGTCGATGGCGCTCGTCCGCCGCGTGCTCGAGCCGCTCGCCCGCGCGCTCTTCTCGAAGCCCTCGGCGAGGCGCGACGCGCTCGAAGCGTTCGCGCGCGAGCGGCCGGACCTCGTCGAGTACTCGCGGTTCCGGGCGGGCGCCGAGGCACAAGACGCCGGTGCGTCGCGCGCCACGTCCCGCGCCACGTCCCGCCTGCCCGAAGACGAGACCGCCAGGTACCACCTCTACGCGCAGTGGGTGGCCGACCAGCAGTTCGCCGCCGCGGCCGGCGGGATCCTCTGCGACCTGCCCGCGGGCGTGCACCCCTTGGGGTTCGACACGAGCTTCGAGCCAGCGTGCTTCGCAGAGGGAGTCGAGGTCGGCGCCCCGCCCGACCAGTTCTTCGACAGGGGCCAGCGATGGTCGTTCCGCCCCCTGCACCCGCGGGGCATACGCGAGCAGCGTTACCGCCACGTGGTCTCCGTCCTGCGCCATGCGATGCGGCATGCGACAGTCCTGCGACTCGACCACGTGATGGGGCTCTACCGCCTCTACTGGGTCCCCGCGGGAGCGGAGGCGACGGACGGCGCCTACGTGCGCTACCACGACGACGATCTGCGCGCGATCGTCGCGCTCGAAGCCCACAGGTCCGCCACCGCGATCGTGGGGGAGGATCTCGGTACGGTGCCCGAGGAGCTGCGACGGGGGATGGCCGACGACAGGATGCTGCGGTCGTGGGTCCTTCAGTTCGAGGTCTCGGCGGACGCGCCGCTTCCCGACCCACCCGACCTGTCCATGGCGAGCATCGGCACGCACGACCTGCCGCGCTTCGTGTCCTTCTGGGAGGCGCCGGAGCGAGCAGGCTGGCGGCGGGCGCTCGGGGGCGACCCCCGGCGAGGCCTGCGCGCCAGCCTCGACCATCTCGCGGCAGGTCCCGCACGCCTCGTCCTCGCCGACGTGGAGGACCTGTGGCTCGAGCGCTGGCCCCACAACCGCCCCGGCTCGGGCGCCGAGGCGGGGAATTGGCAGCACCGCTCGGCGCGCACGCTCGAAGAGATCTTCGAGGACGACGACGTGGTGGACGCGTTGGCCAGGATCGACGCCCTGAGACGGCAGGAGGAGGCTGGGTGATCACCGACTACGACTTGCTGCTCTTCAACGAGGGGTCGCACCGGCGGCTTGCCGACAAGCTCGGGGCCCACGTGGTCGGCGACGAGGAGGTGGACTTCGCCGTGTGGGCGCCGAGCGCACGGGGCGTGTCGGTCATCGGCGACTGGAACGGCTGGCAGGCCGGCGCAGACCCCCTGTCGGCGTGCGGGAGCTCGGGGATCTGGCAGGGCGTCGCACGACCGGCGCGACAGGGCCAGGTCTACAAGTACGCGATCACGACGGCGGAGCGGACCGTTGTCGAGAAGGCCGACCCGGTCGCCTTCTACTGCGAGCAGCCTCCCAAGACCGGCTCGGTCATCTGGGACCTCGCCTACGACTGGGGCGACGAGGAGTGGATGGGCGCGCGCGGCGCGCACCAGACCGTGCGGTCGCCGATCTCGATCTACGAGGTCCACGTCGGCAGCTGGCGCCGCACACCGAGCCGGCCCGGCGACCTCCTGACGTACGGCGAGCTCGCGCCGCGCCTGGTCGATCACGTGCAGCGCAACGGGTTCACGCACGTCGAGCTGCTGCCGGTCATGGAGCACCCGTTCTACGGGAGCTGGGGCTACCAGACGACGGGGTTCTTCGCGCCGAGCGCGCGCTACGGGAGCCCGCAGGACTTCATGGCGCTGGTCGACGCGCTGCACCAGGCGGGCATCGGCGTGATCCTCGACTGGGTGCCCTCCCACTTCCCTTCCGACGAGTTTGCGCTGGCATGCTTCGACGGCACGCACCTCTACGAGCACGCAGACCCCCGCCGGGGCGTCCACCCGGACTGGAACAGCCTCGTCTTCAACTACGGCCGTCACGAGGTGCGGAGCTTCCTCGCGTCCTCGGCCGACCACTGGCTTCGCACGTACCACGCAGACGGGCTGCGGGTCGACGCGGTGGCCTCCATGCTCTACCTCGACTACTCGCGACAGGCCGGAGAGTGGGAGCCCAACGCGTACGGGGGGCGCGAGGACCTCGACGCGATCGGGTTCCTCCGCCAGCTGAACACCGGCATCTACGCCGACCATCCCTCGGCCCAGACCTACGCCGAGGAGTCGACCGCGTGGGGCGGCGTCTCCCGGCCCGTGGAGTGGGGCGGCCTGGGCTTCGGGTTCAAGTGGGACATGGGATGGATGCACGACACCCTCCGCTACATGGACCACGATCCCGTGCACCGGCGGTGGCACCACGAAGAGCTGACGTTCCGGGCGGTGTACGCCTTCACCGAGAACTTCGTCCTGCCGCTCTCCCACGACGAGGTCGTGCACGGCAAGGGGTCGCTCCTGTCGAAGATGCCCGGCGACGACTGGCAGAAGCGCGCCAATCTCCGGCTGCTCTACGGGTACCAGTACGGGCTGCCGGGCAAGAAGCTCCTCTTCATGGGATCGGAGCTCGCGGACTGGCGAGAGTGGGACCACGACGATGGCCTGCACTGGGAGCTGCTCGACGACGAGCGCCACGCAGGTGTCTGCCGATGGGTGCGGGACCTGAACGAGCTCTACCGCGCGGAGCCAGCGCTCCACGAGCTCGACTGCGATCCCGCCGGCTTCGAGTGGGTGCAGCACGAAGAGGCAGACATCAGCGTCGTGAGCTTCCTCCGCCGGTCCTCGGCGGGAGAGATTATGCTTATCGTCTGCAATTTCACTCCCATTCCGCGTGACAACCTGCTGGTCGGCGTGCCCGTGGACGGCCTCTGGCGCGAGCGCCTCAACTCCGACGCCGTCGAGTACGGGGGGAGCGGCGTCGGCAACATGGGCGGGCTCCACACCCAGCCCGTTCCCTCCCACGGCCGCCCACGGACCCTGACGCTCGTGGCGCCGCCGCTCGGCTGCGTCTTCCTCTCCTCCCCGAGAGCCGCGTGATGCGCGTCTGGCCGGGCAATCCTCACCCGTTGGGCGCGACCTGGGACGGGGAGGGGGTGAACTTCGCCCTGTACTCCGAGCACGCGACCGCGGTGGAGCTGTGCATCTTCTCGGAGCCCGACGCAACGGAGCCGGCCCAGCGCGTGGCGATGCCCGCGACCACGGACCGGGTGTGGCACGCGTACCTTCCCGACGTGCGGCCCGGCGCGCTCTACGGCTACCGCGTCGACGGGCCGTACGCGCCGGAGGAAGGTCACCGCTTCAACAGGCACAAGCTGCTGATCGACCCCTACGCCCGTGCGCTGAGCGGCACGGTGCGCTGGAGCGACGAGCTGTACGGGTACCGCATCGGCGATCCAAAAGAGGACCTGTCGTTCGACGCGCGCGACTCGGCGGGGTCGATGCCCAAGTGCATCGTGGTGGACCCCGCCTTCACCTGGGGGGACGACCGCTCGCCGGCGACCCCGTGGAACCGCACCGTGATCTACGAGTGCCACGTGCGGGGGATGACCATGCGCCACCCGGGCGTCCCCGAGCAGCTTCGCGGCACGTACCTCGGCCTCGCCTCGGACCCGATCGTCGACCACCTCGTCGACCTCGGGGTGACCGCGGTCGAGCTCATGCCGGTCCACCACTACATCAACGACCG
>JAJYYT010000205.1 GCA_021800645.1 Actinomycetes bacterium | reverse complement strand
GTGGCGGGGCGGGCCGGCGCCCGGCGCAGGGGCGTGGGCCGATCGCCAGAGGCAGGGGCGGGGCGGGGCCGGCGCCCGACGCAGCGGCGTGGGAGGGCAAGACCTGGGCCGTGGCCGGGCGGAGGGCGGACGAGTGGAGCTACCGAACCGGCACCCGGTGGACGCTCACCGCGTAGTCGGCGCTTGCGGCGCTTGCGGCTCTTGCGGCTCTTGCGGCGCTTACGTCGTGCGTGTCCGCGCGTTCATCGTGAAGTGCGAACGGCGCTCCCTGCGGCGTGGCGAACGGCGCTCCCTGCCACGTGGAGTACCGAGCCTCCAGCACGAGACCCGCTGCGGCGGCCATCGAGTCGTACTCCGCGAGCGTCAGGTCCGCCGCGAGGGAGAAGCCGGCGACGAGGCGGCCCCCCTGGTCGAGGTGGGCCGCGAGCCGGTGGACGACGGCGGTCTCGGTACCAGGTGCCACGAACACGAGCACGTTGCCTGCCGCGACGACGACGTCGAACCGCCGGCCGAGGGCGAGCGTGGCGAGATCGGCCTCGACCCAGGTGAGCTCCGGCGCCTTGCGGCGTGCAGCAGCGAGCATCGCCGGGTCGATGTCCACGCCGACGACGTCCACACCGCGACGGGCTAGCTCGATCGCGACCCGCCCCGTGCCGCAGCCGGCGTCGAGCACGGCCCTGGGCGCGAACGAGGAGACGAAGTTCGCTTCGCCATGGATGTCGACACCGCGTGCAGCCAGCTGCGCGAAGCGCTGGTCGTAGGCATCACCACGGGGCGTGTCGGTGCTCGTCCACCGGTTCTGGCGGTCCATCGCTACAGTTTGGCTGCGTGGACGGCCTGCGTGATCGCATCGAAGCGCTGTGGGGGCGCATCGACGAGCTCTCGCCCGCGGACACCGAGGCGGGCGATGTTGTGAGCGAGGCCGTCGATCTGCTCGACCGGGGCGCGGCGCGTGTCGCGGAGACCGGGCCCGAAGGCGGCACCGTCGTGCACGAGTGGCTGAAGAAGGCGATCCTGCTCCTGTTCCGCCTGCGGGAGCTCCGGACCGTCGAGCTCGGGCCCTTCGAGTTCGTCGACAAGCTTCCGCTCAAGCGTGACTTCGAGCGAGCACAGGTGCGCGTGGTCCCCGGAGCGTCGGCACGCTGGGGCTCCTATCTCGCCCCCGGCGTCGTCCTCATGCCGTCGTACGTCAACATCGGGGCTCGGGTGGGGGAGCACACCATGGTCGACACGTGGGCGACCGTGGGCTCTTGCGCGCAGATCGGCGCCCGAGTCCATCTCTCCGGAGGGGTGGGCATCGGTGGCGTGCTCGAGCCGCCCAACGCGACGCCCGTGGTGATCGAGGACACAGCGCTCGTCGGCAGCCGCTCGATGATCACCCAGGGGGCGCGCGTCGGCCGCGGGGCAGTCGTCGGTGAAGGCACCATCCTGAACCCGTCGATCCCGGTCCTCGACGCCGGGACCGGCGAGGAGCTCGGGCGAGGAGAGGTCCCCCCGTGGACGGTCGCGGTGTCGGCGTCCCGACGTCGGGAGTTCCCCGGCGGCGAGTTCTTCCTGCCGTGCGTGCTGGTCATCAAGCACCTCGACGAGGGCGAGCGCCATGACAAGGCGCGGCTCAACGCGTGGTTGCGGGCCGAAGGCGTCTCGGCGTGACGTCGGAGACAGCCCCGTCGCAAGCCCCGTCGCAAGCCCCGTCGCAAGCCCCGTCGCAAGCCCCGTCGCAAGCCCCGTCGGAAGCCCCGTCGGAAGCCCCGTCGGCACGGCCGGCCGGGGGGAGGGACCTCCTCCTCGAGTCGACCGCCGAGCTGGTCTCGATCCCCTCGGTGAGCCGCAACGAATCGGCGATCGCCGAGCACGTCGCCGCCGAGGTCGATCGGCATGCGTGGCTCGAGGTCACCCGTGTGGGCGACAACGTCGTGGCGAGGACGTCCTTCGGCCTGGCCCAGAGAGTCCTGGTCGCCGGCCACCTCGACACCGTCCCACCTGCGGGCAACGAAACGGCGCGAGTCTCCGGTGAGGCGCTCTGGGGTGTTGGGGCGTGC
Source organism: Actinomycetes bacterium (assembly GCA_021800645.1). Next base: position 2,639 of record JAJYYT010000205.1, on the reverse strand, counting down.
GACATGAAGGGCGGCGTCGCCGTGATGCTCGACCTTGCGAAGCGGTGCACGGCGCCCGCCGTCGACGTGACGTGGTGCTTCTACGCCCGCGAGGAGGTCACACGGCGAGAGAGCGGCCTTCTCGAGGTCTGGGGCTCCCGACCGGACCTTCTCGACGCCGACGTGGCCGTGCTCTGCGAGCCGACCGACTCGCAAGTGGAGGCAGGGTGTCAAGGCAGTCTCCGAGCCGAGATCCACCTCGGCGGGACCCGTGCCCACTCCGCCCGCCCCTTCCAGGGACGCAACGCGATCCACCGGCTCGCGCCCGTGCTCGAGCGGCTCGCGTCTTGGAGGGGGCGAAGCGTGGAGCTCGAGGGGTGCGAGTACCGCGAGCAGCTGCAGGCAGTCTTCGTCGCGGGCGGCGTCGCGGGGAACGTGGTGCCCGACCATGTGGTGCTCACGGTCAACCACCGCTTCGCCCCCGACCGGGACGCGGCGGCGGCCTACGAGGTCGTGCTCGGCCTCACGGACGGGGTGCTCGACGAGGGGCTCGGGGACCGGGTGGTGCTCGTCGACGCTGCGGACGGCGCCCCTCCGAGCCTCGCGCACCCGCTCCTCGCGGCCCTCGTGGAGCGCACCGGCGCTCCGGCGAGAGCGAAGCTCGGCTGGACCGACGTGGCGACGATGTGGGCGCACGGCGTGCCCGCCACGAATTTCGGGCCTGGTGACCCTCTCCTCGCGCACCATCCCGATGAGCACGTGACCCGGGCTTCGCTCGCACGCGCCCGCGACGTGCTCTTCGCGGTCCTCTGCGATCCGGGGGCAGCGCACCAACGACCCTGAGGCGTTCGCCTCGCCCACGCACTTTGGGGGGCGCACGGCCTGACGGTCCTGTCAGAGGCGGCGCAGCACGGTGACCACCTTGCCGTACACGGTGACCTCACCCGGCGAGAACTCCATCGGGGAGAGCGCGGGGTTGCGCGGCGAGAGCACGATCCTGCCGCCGCGGCGAGTCAGCACCTTCACCGTCGCCTCGCCGTTGGGGATGCCGGCGACGACCGTGTCTCCGTCGTCGGCCTCGGGCTGCTGGCGGACGACCACGTAGTCGCCGTCGAAGATCCCCGCCTCGATCATCGAGTCCCCGCGGACGCGCAGCATGAAGAGCGAGCCCCTGCCGGTGAAGTCCTCGGGCAGCGCGACGATCTCCTCGACGTTCTCCTGCGCGAGCACCCCGTTGCCGGCGGCGACGTCGCCGACCAGCGGCACGTGGCGGACGGGGCCCGGCGCCATGGCCACTTGCGACGTCGGCTCGTAGCGGACCTGGATCGCCCGGGGCTTCGTCGGGTCCCTCTGGAGATAGCCCTCGCGTTGGAGGACTGCGAGGTGGCTGTGGACGCTCGCCGACGAGGTGAGCCCGACCGCCTCGCCGATCTCCCGCACCGAAGGCGGGTAGCCCCGCTCACGGAGGCAGTCGCCGATGAACTCGAGGATCTCCCGCCGTTTCCCGCTGAGCACCTGCGCCACTGTCACAACCCCCTCGTAGCCTCGCCGCTGTCGGCGAACACGTGTTTGCCGAGAGGATAGCGAGCGCGAGGTCCGATGGCAAACATCTGTTCGAGGAAGTCACTTGACAGCGAACGCCTGTTCGTGATGGCATTGTCTGCAGGCGAACTCACGTTCGCTGCCGAGCCGGGACTGCCGGACCGCACACCGTCCGGAGCGCCGGGAGGAGGAGCGAGGGAGATGGCGATCGCGGCGGTGGTCGAGACCGGGGGTCGTGACTGGGACGGCGCATCCAGCGCCACACGGCTGCGCCCGGTGCCTCAGTCGTTGGCGCTCCCCGTGCCTGGCCAGGTGCCTCAGCACCTTCGGCGCACGTCGCGCGCAGGCAGCGACCTTCGAGGTGTCGACGTCTCGGACCTCGCCCCTGGTCTCGACGGGGACGGCGCGGGCGGTTGCACCGGCTGGGTGCAGCAGCAGGCGCGAGCGGGCGTTGACGTCGCCAGGCGGCGCGCCCGGAGGGCCGCGGTGCGGCGACGTCGCCGCGGCGTGCTCCTCGGCACGGTCGCTTCAGGTCTCGTTTGCGCGCTGGCCCTGCCCGTCAGCGCCCTCGGCGGTTCCTCGGGCGCTCGGCATGTCCACGAGAGCGTCGTGAGCGAGGCGGTCTATGTGGTGCAGCCGGGCGACACGCTGTGGTCGATCGCCCTGCGCTTCGACCATCGGGGCGATCCGCGGGCGCTGGCCGCGGCACTGGCGAGGGAGACCGGCTCCGCGGTCGTGGTGCCCGGAGAGCGCATTCCGATCCCCTGAGTGGCCGCTGAGCGTTCCCTGAGCGACGTGGCGCGGTCGACGGGGTGCGACGGTGCGGCGGCAGTAACGTCGCAGGGGTGCGGTGCCCGTGGTGTGGTGCAGACGATGATCGAGTGGTCGATTCGCGGGTGTCGGACGAAGGGGCGGCGATCCGCCGACGACGCGAGTGCCTGGGGTGCGGCCGGCGCTTCACCACGTTTGAGCGCGTCGAGGAGCAGCCGCTATGGGTGGCGAAGCGGTCGGGCCAGCGCGAGCCGTTCGACCGGGCAAAGCTGATCGCCGGAGTGCAAGCTGCGTGCAAGAACCGCCCGGTGACCGACGAGATGCTCCATGAGCTTGCGAGCCGCGTG
>JAJYYT010000204.1 GCA_021800645.1 Actinomycetes bacterium | reverse complement strand
GGCTGAGCGCGCGCCGAGACGGCTACAAGTAGCCGCCGATCGCGGGCTGCTGGCGGGGAGGGAGCGGCGCGCCCACCGCGGTCTTCCCGCCGTACCGCTGCTGGAGCGCGGGCCCCATCTCGTCGGCCCGGCGGACGACTGACTGGACGGCCGCGGCCAGCTGCGACTCGGCCAGCGGGTCTCCGACCACGTCGGAGAAGAGCACGACCGCGTCGTTCTCCCACACGGCCTTCACCCAGTTGGTGTGCAAGTTGATCTCGTTGACCGTCTCTCCGATGTCCGCCGGCCGGCCGAACCCCCACAGGATCGGCGAGAAGACGCGCACGATCGGTGCGTCCTCGAAGACGCGTACGTAGGTGAGGCTTGCCTTCGAAGGTATGGGGATGTCGCCGTCGGTGTCCACCGAGACCTCGTGGACGCCGAGCACCTGGCGCAGCACCTCCTTCACCTGCGAGCGGAGCTCGTCGGAGCTGCCCGGACCCTCTGCGATCTCCCGGTGGAGCGCGAGGAGGTGGGAGAGCACGATCGAGCGCAGGGCCGGCGAGTTGCGACACGAACGGAGGTAGTCGACCTGCGCTCTGGCGGAGCTGCCGGTGATCGAGGTGTCGCCGAGCCCCCGAGCCCGTAGCGCCGAGACGACCGAGCGGCGCACGGAAGAGTCCTTTGCGATCCACCGGTCGCGCAGCGCCGGCCACGCGTCCTTCACGAACTCTTCGGTCGGTTCTTCACCCACGTTCGCCGTGAGCACCCGGGCGAGGTCGTCGCCAGGGATGCCGAGATCCTCTGCCAGCTGGTGGCGGAGACCGGCCGGCAGAACCGACCAGTCGAAGCGGGTCTTGCCCATGTCGGTCCTCTCAGTCCTCTCGGTCCTCTCAGTCCTCGAGCGCCCTGGGTCATTGTGCCAAGAGGGTGCGCGCCAAGCGGTCGCGGCGCTGGCGCTCAAGCGCCCGGCGCCGGCGCTCAAGCGCCCGGCGCCTGACGTGCCCGGTGCCTGACGTGCCCGGTGCTCAAGCGCCCGGCATCGGCGACCATGCGGGCTGGCCGAACCGGTATCCCACCGAGCGAACGGTCTGGATCAGGTGGGCGTGCTCTTCCCCGAGCTTCGCACGCAGCCGCCGAACGTGGACGTCGACCGTGCGCGCCCCGCCGTAGTACTCGTACCCCCACACCCGATTGAGGAGGGTCTCTCGGGTGAAGACCTTGCCGGGCCGCGCTGCGAGGAAGCGGAGCAGCTCGTACTCCATGTACGTGAGGTCGAGCACGCGTCCGGCGACGGCGGCCTGGTAGGTCTCGAGGTTGAGCACGAGCGGACCGTGCTCGATGACGTCCGGCGCGGCCGCGCGTCCCGTCCTCCAGAGCAGGTGCTCGATCCTCGCGGCGAGCTCCGCCGCCCTCGAAGGCAGGACGCAGAAGTCGTCGAAGAGGTCGTCGCGCAGCTGCAGCTCGCGGAGCTGGTCCTCGGCGATCACGAGGAGGAGCGGGCTCACCGGGTCCTCCCTGCGCCGGAGGTGGCGGCAGAAGGTGATCGCCCGCGACAGGTCGTCGGCGGCGCTCACGACGGCACCCGCCCACCCGTCCTTGGTGGCCGTCTTCTCGAGAGCGTCGGCGCTCTCGGGGGCCGAGGTCGCGCGGAAGCCAAGCCCGACTTCGCGCAAGGCCGCGGCGACGACCGCTGGGACCGGTTCAGGGAAGCAGACGAGCGGGTCCACGGTTGCCAGTCTTGCCGCCCCAAGAACCGCGCTCACCGGGCCCGCTTACCGGGCCCAGTGAGCGCGGTTCGCTCACTGGGACCCGCGGCGCTCCCCACCCCCTCTCACAAGGTCGGCAGGTAGCGGTCGAGCTCGAACTGGGTGACCGCGACGTTGTAATCGCTCCACTCGGCGCGCTTGTTCCGGATGAACCACTCGAAGACGTGCTCTCCGAGGGTGTCGACGAGGAGCTTGGACTCCGCCATCTCGTCCACGGCCTCCTTGAGCGAGCCGGGGAGGGGCCGGATCCCCAGCGCGCGCAGGTCGTGCTCCGAGAGGTCGAAGAGATTGCCGGCGACCTCCCCCGGCAGCTCGTAGTCGTGCTCGATGCCCTGGAGCCCCGCCGCGAGCACGACCGCGAAGGCCAGGTACGGGTTGCAGGCGGAGTCGGGGGCCCGGTATTCGACCCGGGTGGACTCCTCGTTCCCTCGCTTGACGACCGGCACCCGGACCAATGCCGAGCGATTGTTGCGGGCCCAGCCGATGTGCACCGGCGCTTCGTACCCGCTGACCAGCCGCTTGTAGGAGTTCACCCACTGGTTGGTGACCGCGGTGATCTCCCTGGCGTGGTGGAGGAGCCCGGCGATGAAGCGCTTGGCGGTGTCGGAGAGGCCGTAGGGGTCCGAATGGTCCGCGAAGGCGTTGTGCTCGCCCCTCCACAAGGAGAGGTGGGTATGCATTCCCGAGCCCTGCATGCCGGCCAGGGGTTTGGGCATGAAGCTCGCGTGGAGGCCTTCGTGGCGGGCCGTCTCCCTCACCACGAGCCGGACGGTCATCACCGTGTCGGCCATCGTGAGCGCGTCGGTGTAGCGGAGGTCGATCTCGTGCTGGGAAGGCGCGTCCTCGTGCTGTGCGTGCTCGACAGGGATGCCCATCTCCTCGAGCCGCAGGACGGTCCGGCGGCGCACCTCGGTCGTGCGATCGTCGACCGAGAGGTCGAAGTAGGAGCCGGCGTCGAGCGGACGCGGTCCCCTCGACGGGTCGGCGTCCGCGAAGTAGAAGAATTCGACCTCCGGCGCGACGAAGAACGTGTACCCCGCCCGACGCGCCTGCTCGAGGGAGCGGCGCAGGGCGTGGCGCGGGCAGCCCTCGAATGGCGTGCCGTCGAGGTTGAGGATGTCGCAGTAGACCGCGGCAACGGCCTCGTCGTGCCCGTGCCAGGGGAGCACCTGGAAGGTCTTGGGGTCCGGGCGCGCGAGGACGTCGGACTCCTGGACACGTGAGAAGCCGTCGATCGACGAGCCGTCGAACGTCATCCCCTCGTCGAGTGCGTTCTCGAGCTCCGCAGGGGGGATGCTGAACGCCTTGGACGTCCCGAGCACGTCGGTGAACCACAGCTGGACGAAGCGGATCTTGCGCTCTTCGACCGTCCGCAGCACGTAGTCACGCTGGCCCTGCACGTGCGGCTCCTCGCTGCGCCTCATGCGCTGCCCTCAGCGCCGGTCGCCCTCTGCGGCGCCGCACACCGTGTCAATCAGGAGGCGGCTCACCACGTATGGGTCCATGTTCGCATTGGGTCGCCGGTCCTCGATGTAGCCGCGCCGCTCCTTTGCGACCTGCCAGGGGATGCGGATCGACGCACCGCGATCGGAGACCCCGTAGCTGAACTTCGAGTAGTGCTGCGTCTCGTGGTGACCGGTCAGGCGCATCTCGATCCCGAAACCGTAGTTCTCGACGTGCTCGTCTACGTTCTTGCCCAGCGCCTCGCAGGCGCCGATGATCGCGTCCCAGCCGTTCTCCGAACGCATCTCCTTGGTCGAGAAGTTCGTGTGGCAGCCGGCGCCGTTCCAGTCACCCAGGATGGGCTTGGGCTCGAGCGTCGCCCACACCCCGAAGTCCTCGGCGATCCGGAACAGGAGCCACCTCGCGGTCCACAGCTGGTCGCCGCACTCGGGCGCGGGGAGGATCCCGATCTGGAACTCCCACTGCCCCATCATCACCTCTGCGTTGGTGCCCTCGATCGCAAGCCCGGCACGGAGCATGGCCGCCGTGTGGCGCTCGACGATCTCGCGCCCGGGCATCTTGTCGCCGCCGACGCCGCAGTAGTACGGCCCTTGCGGAGCCGGGAAACCTGTCGCCGGCCACCCGAGCGGACGGCCGTTCTGCAAGAACGTGTACTCCTGCTCGAAGCCGAACCATGGCTCGTGCGACGCATAGCGCTCGGTGGTCTCGACGCAGGCATGGCGGGTGTTGGTGGGATGCGGTGCCATGTCGACAGTTCGCACCTCGCACATCACGAGGACGCTGTCCCCGCCCCTCAGGGGATCGGGGCAGGTGAGCACCGGTTGGAGGACGCAGTCGGAGTTGTCTCCGGTCGCCTGGTTCGTGCTGGATCCGTCGAAACCCCAGACGCCCGGCTTCTTCCCGGTGCCGATGATCTTGGTCTTGCTCCGTACCAGGGGCGACGGCACGGTGCCGTCGATCCAGATGTACTCAGCCTGGTAGCCCACGCCGCTGCCGTCCTTTCGTGCCGCCCGATCGAGCCGTCTTCCGCCCGTCCCATTAGACCGCGGGTTGGTGGCGGGACGATGTCCTGCGTGTGAACAGCGTGTGAACGCCCGGCGAGCGGCAGGCGGCCCGTTCGACGCCGCGCCGACCGCCGTCGCGCAAGGACCGCCCGGGGTCGGACCGTAGGCTGGCGGCATGTTGCTCCGGGTCGCGATGGCCCAGCTCGACCTGGCCGTCGGCGACCTCGAGGGCAACGTCGCGCGGATCCTCGCCGCTCTCGGACGCGCCGAGGCCGCAGGAGCGCAGCTCTGCGTCTTTCCCGAGCTGGCGATCACCGGGTACCCGCCCGAGGACCTCTTGTTGAAGGGCGGCTTCGTCGCTGACAACGAAGCGGCGCTCGACGAGGTCGCAAAGGCGACGCGCGGGTGTGCCGCGTTCGTCGGCTTCGTCCAGCGCCTCCCGGAGCCCTCGGGCGCCAGGGTCGGGGAGTCGTCGACCGGTGCCGAGACGAGCGAG
>JAJYYT010000203.1 GCA_021800645.1 Actinomycetes bacterium | reverse complement strand
GAGGACCTGCCCAACACCACCAACCCGGACGACTGGGCGCGGATCTCGGGCAAGAAGGGCGAGCGGATCGTGTACGTGCGCACCCTCATGAGCGAGGACCGCGACGGCGGCCGGGGCGGGCGCGCGATCGAGCGGGTCGGGACCGGCCAGTACCTCTGATGAGCTGACCCGGGCCGAGGGGGCGGGCGCGGCTCGCGCAGGCGGCGCGGCGCGCGGTGGCCGCCCGAGGTCCGAGGACCAGGAACGACGCCCCGGACCGAAGATCCCGGCCGACGCCCCGGCCGACGCCCCGGACCGAAGACATCTCGGAGCGCCGGCGAACAGGTAGGGTCGCTCCGTGGCCATCCACAAGGTCTGCGGGATCGAGACCGAGTACGGCATCAACGTGGTCGGCGGCGACGGCAATCCGATCACGGCGTCGTCCGTCCTCGTCAACGCGTACGCGACCGAGGCCGAGCGGCGGACCGACTGGGACTTCGAGGACGAGACACCCGCCAACGACGCGAGGGGCTTCACCCGCGAGGGCTCGCTCGCCCCGGTGGTCGAGACGCACCTCGCCAACACGGTGCTCACCAACGGCGCCCGCTACTACGTCGACCACGCCCACCCCGAGTACTCCTCGCCCGAGTGCGCCGACCCGCTCACCCTCGTCCGCTACGACAAGGCGGGGGAGGAGGTGCTGCGCCGCTCGATGCGCGCCGCGGCGCACGTCTTCCCCGGCGCGCCCGCGGCCGTCGTCTACAAGAACAACTCCGACGGCAAGGGGAACTCCTACGGCTGCCATGAGAATTACCTCGTGGACCGCACCGTCCCGTTCGTCAAGGTCGCCGCAGCGGTCGTCCCGCACTTCGTCACGCGCCAGATCTACACGGGATCGGGGAAGGTGGGCGCCGAGACCCCGGCGCTGGACAAGTCGCAGGTGCACTTCCAGATCTCCCAACGCGCCGAGTTCTTCGAGGAGATCATCGGCCTCGAGACGACGCTCAAGCGCCCGATCGTCAACACCCGTGACGAGCCGCACGCGGACCCCCGCCGGTTCCGCCGTCTCCACGTCATCGTCGGCGACGCCAACCTGTCGGAGGTCGCGACCTTCCTCAAGGTGGGGACCACCGCGCTCGTGCTCGCGATGGTCGAAGACGAGGTCGCGCCGCCCCGGGAGCTCGCGCTGGCCGACCCAGTCCGGGCCCTGCACCGGGTCTCCACCGACCTCGCGCTGCGCCAGCCGCTCACCATGGCCGACGGCACCACCGCGACCGCGCTCGCCATCCAGTGGGAGCTCTACACCGCTGCCCGCAAGTACGCCGACCACAGCGGCCTGTGGTTCCTCGGCGGCGACGAGGTGGGCGAACAGGTGCTCCAACGTTGGGAGGCCGTGCTCCACGGCCTCGAGAGCGACCCCACAACGCTCGCCCGCCAGCTCGACTGGGTGGCGAAGCGCCGGATGGTCGAGGCCTACCGGGAGCGCCACGGCTGCGAGTGGGGCGACAGCAGGCTCTCGGCGCTCGACCTCCAGTACCACGACCTCCGCCCCGAGCGGTCTCTCTACGCCCGATTGGACATGGAGCGGCTGGTCGACGACGAGTCCGTGGCGAGGGCGGTCACAACGCCGCCCGCGGACACGAGAGCATGGTTCCGGGGGCAGTGCCTCGCCCGCTGGCCCGACGCGGTCGCCAGCGCGAACTGGGACTCCCTCGTGTTCGACCTGGGGACCGACCCCCTGCGGCGCGTTCCTATGATGGATCCGCTGAAGGGGACGGCGGCGCACACCGCGGCGCTCCTGGACGCGAGCGCGACGCCCGCGCAGCTCCTGGAGAAGCTGAGCGCATGAAAGGATCCACGGACGTGGTCACGCTTCCTGGCAAGGGCGCACACCGGCGCACACGGCGGCGCCGCCCGAGAGAGGACATCGAGGTGCAAGAGGGGATGAGCTGATGGCTGAGCGAGAACTCAAGCGCAAGAGCGCGCCAGCTCGCAGCGAGCCCGAGGTTGCCGACGAGACGCCGGCAACCTCCGAACGCGGCGAGAAGATCAAGGCAGAGCTCGACGACCTCATGGACGAGATCGACGAGGTCCTCGAGGACAACGCCGAGGAGTTCGTGCGGAACTACGTCCAGAAGGGCGGCCAGTAGCCCGAGTGGCGCTCCCGATCTTTTCGCCGACCGAGGACCCCGGACCGGACTTCTCGAGCCTGCTGCGGCGCAGCGGCGTGCCCGTCATGCCGCCGTCGCAGGGGTCCGAGGTCCCCCTCTCCGTACGCCACGCCACCACCGTGGTCGCGCTGCGCTTCGCCGACGGCATCGTGATGGCGGGCGACCGGCGTGCGACCGAGGGCCACTCCATCGCGCACCGCGCCATGGAGAAGGTCTTCCCCGCGGACCGCTACTCGGCGGTGGCGATCGCCGGCGCCGCCGGGTTCGCCGTCGAGATGGTCCGCCTCTTCCAGACCCAGCTCGAGCACTACGAGAAGGTGGAGGGCCTGACGCTCAGCCTCGAGGGCAAGGCGAACCAGCTCGCCCAGATGGTCCGCCAGCACCTGCCGCTCGCCATGCAGGGCCTGGCGGTCGTGCCGCTGTTCGCCGGGTACGACACCGCGCGCGGGACCGGACGCATCTTCACCTACGACGTCACGGGCGGCCACTACGAGGAGGCCGACTACCAGGCGACGGGCTCGGGCGGCCGGGACGCGCGCACGACGATCAAGCTCGGCTTCAGAGAGGGTCTCTCGCGCACCGAGGCCGTCGAGCTCGCCATCCAGGCGCTCTACGAGGCCGCGGACGAGGACGCCGGGACCGGCGGCCCGGACGTGGTCCGGGGGATCTACCCGACCGTCGCGGTCGTGACGTCCGACGGCTACGCCGAGGCGCCAGAGCAGGAGGTCGCGGACCGCTTCGGCGCGCTCATCGAGCGCAAGCGCGTCGAGCGTGAGGCGGGAGGCGGGGCCCCCGGGGGTGAGCCGGCATGACCATGCCCTTCTACGTCGCGCCCGAGCAAGTCATGAAGGACCGGGCGGAGTACGCGCAGAAGGGCATCGCCCGCGGCCGCTCCCTCATCGCCACCCGGTTCGCCGACGGGGTCCTCATCGTCGCCGAGAACCCTTCGCGCTCGCTCCACAAGATCAGCGAGATCTACGACCGGATCGCCTTCGCCGGCGTGGGCAAGTACAACGAGTACGACCAGCTCCGCGTGGCAGGCGTCCGTCACGCGGACACGAAGGGCTTCGCCTTCAGCCGCGAGGACGTCGACGCACGCTCCCTTGCCAACCTCTACGCGCAGTTCCTCGGGAACGTCTTCACCCACGAGATGAAGCCCCTCGAGGTGGAGATCCTCGTCGCGGAGCTGGGGTCCAACGGGAAGCCCGACCAGCTCTACCACATCGCCTACGAGGGCACGATCACCGACGAGGATCGTTTTGCGGTGCTCGGGGGAGACGCCGAGACCATCGCCGAGCGTGTCGCCGCCGACTGGACAGGGGACCGAGACCGGGCGGCAGCCGTCCGCGCCGCGGTGCAGGCCCTCGCCGGCCCCGACCGTGAGCTGGGCCCGGACGACCTCGAGGTGGCGGTCCTCAGCAGGCAGAACGGCCGCCGCGCCTTTCGGCGGATCACCGACCGCGAGCTGACCGAGATCCTCCAAGGGAGCGACGGCACCACGAGCACCGGCGAGGCCGGGGGGGCAGGCGGGCCGGAGGGCGGCGAGGCGGAGGGCGCAGGCGGGCCGGAGGGCGGCGAGGCCGGGGGGGCAGGCGGGCCCACCAAGCGCACCTCGGGCGGTCCCGACGACCAGGCCGCCGTCGAGGGAGGCGAAGGGACGCTGCCCCGGGACTGAGCCCCGGGATTGAGCCCCGGGGGCTGGACCCGCCGGGAGCGGAGCGCCGGGAGCGGAGCGCCGGCTGCGCTCGCCGGCAGCGGGCCCCGCAGTACCGTGGCGACGTGGAGCATCGGATCTTCGGGCTCGAGAACGAGTACGGGGTCACCTTCACCCTGCGCGGCCAGCGGCGGCTCAGCCCAGACGAGGTGGCGCGCTACCTCTTCCGCCGAGTCGTCAGCTGGGGGCGCTCGTCCAACGTGTTCTTGGAGAACGGCGCACGACTGTACCTGGACGTCGGCAGCCACCCGGAGTACGCGACGCCCGAGTGCGACCGCGTCAGCGACCTGGTGGTCCACGACAAGGCGGGGGAGTGGATCCTCTCCCAGCTCGTCGCAGGCGCCCAGGCGCGCCTTCGCGAGGAGGGGATCCGCGGCGACGTCTACCTGTTCAAGAACAACACCGATTCGGCCGGGAACTCCTACGGGTGCCACGAGAACTACCTGACCGAGCGCAACGACGATTTCAACCGCTACACCGAGGTGCTGATCCCCTTCCTCGTGAGCCGGCAGATCTTCGCCGGGGCGGGCAAGGTCCTCCAGACGGCGCGCGGCGCCGTGTACTGCATCAGCCAGCGCGCGGAGCACATCTGGGAGGGGGTCTCTTCGGCGACGACCCGCAGCCGTCCCATCATCAACACCCGCGACGAGCCCCACGCCGACGCGGAGCGCTACCGCAGGCTGCACGTCATCGTGGGCGACTCCAACATGAGCGAGTACGCGACCTACCTCAAGATCGGCTCGACCAGCATCCTGCTGGCGATGCTCGAGGACAACGGCACCGTGCTGCGGGACCTCACGCTCGAGAACCCGATCCGGGCGATCCGTGAGATCAGCCACGACATCACCTGCCAGCGGCGCGT
>JAJYYT010000202.1 GCA_021800645.1 Actinomycetes bacterium | reverse complement strand
CATGGTCTGACGGCGTCCTCGCGCATCCCCGCGGGACACGTGCCAGATATCGGGACGGGCGAGAACGTCGCGGGCGCGCCGGGACCCCGCGGGAAGGGGCGTCAGCCAAAGCCGAGTGCAGCCGCGATCAAGGCGGTCACGACCGCAGCGACGACCAAGACAGTCTCTGCCCAAGTGACAACTTCGGCGAACCCCAGCCTCGCCTCGACGGCGGGCATCGACGCCTACGCCGAGGGGGTGTTGCACCCGGTGACCGTCACAGGAGTGGCACAGCCGCTTCCGGGAGTCGACGTGGAGCCGCCGGACCAGGGACTCTGCTCGAACGGCACAAAGGTCATGGAGGTGAACAACGAGGTCATGCAGGTCTTCACAGCGAAGAACCTGAAGGCGCTGGGCGGGAACGGCATGGCCCTGGAGCGGCTCTTCAAGACCCCGGAGATCTTCGGCGGGACAGGCCACTCCGGCATCAACGTCCAAGGTGACCCGCGCTGCTTCTACGACCCCGCAAGTGGCCGGTGGTTCGCGTCCCAGATCTGGCTCGACGAGTCGGGTCTGGTCACACAGTACGGCTGGGCGGGTGTCTTCGTCGCAGTGAGTGAGACCGCCACACCGATGGGGAGATGGTACGTGTTCTTCATCCCCGACATGAGCGATGCGAAGGCAACGACAACCTGTAACAACCTTCCCTTCACAACACTCCCGGGCGTGAAGAAGAAGCACGGGCGGGCCAATCCTTGCTTCGGCGACCAACCGCTGCTCGGCGTGAACGGCAACAGCGTGTACATCTCGACCAACGAGTACTCGATCTACTCGGGCACCCTCGGTGGTGCCGCGAACGTGTACTTCTTGAGCAAGTCGGACCTGGTGAAGGGCGAGGCGTCGCCGATCTTCTGGGCGCACCCCGGTGACACCGTTGCACGTCCCGGCGCACCAGCGACACACACAGCGCTCCACTACCCGTGGTACTCCATCGTGCCGGCTGTCTCTGCGGGGACATACGTGTCGACAAACACAGGCACGCTGTACGGGCTCTCCAACGTGACATTCACGACAACGGGGGGGACCCAAGGCGCCGTGTGGCAGTTCACCAACACCGCCGCAGTGACAGGGTTGGCACCCCACATCACAGGCTCGGTCGCCGTGGTGACAACGGTCGCCTACTCTGAGCCGGGACTTGCGACCCAGAAGGCAGGGCCAGTCCCGCTGGGGCACTTCTGGCGCCTGCTCGCGGATGCCACGACAGCGAAGCACCCCTACTCGACAACTAAGCCCATGCCCGAGGGGAAGATCGCGACCAACACAGACCGGGTGACGACCGCGGCCTATGACCCGGCCACCGGTGCGGTGTGGGCTGGGATCAACACCGCAGTCACACATACGACACAGACCGGCATCGCGTGGTTCTCTGGAGTTCCGCGCGGCGTGGGGGCAACACTGAAGGTGTCGACAGTGACCTCGGGGGTCCTCTCCGCGACGACAGGCGCGAACGTGTTCTTCCCGTCGATCACCTTCACGTCGAGTGGGAAGGGCTTGATGGACTACGCCCTGACGGGGACCACATACTTCCCGAGCACCGCGTACTCGCTCTTGACAGGCACAATGCCGACAGGGATCCACGTGGCGCGGATGGGTGCTGGCCCGGAGGACGGCTTCACGGAGTACCAGTACGAGACAACCCCGACAGCGGCCTTCTACCGGCCGCGTTGGGGCGACTACTCGACGGCGCTCGCTGCGGGGACAACGTTCTTCTTCGCGAGCGAGATGATCAACCAGAGCTGCAGCCCGGGGACGTTCGGCACAACATTCACCTGCGGCGGGACCCGCGACCGGACAGCCAACTGGGGCACGAGCGTGAACATGCTCCCAGCCACAGGCTGAGCGCCACGCAGCACGAGGCCCTGCCAGAGGGGGGCGGCTCCGGCCGCCCCCCTCTGCGCGTGTGGGCGCAGGACGCGTCGTCGCGAGCGGGAGCGGCCGCGCCGGCCGGGGCCGCCTGGACCGCGCGAATCAGTGCCTGGAGCGTCCGAGGCTCGCCAGGCTCTTCTGCTCGCGCCGCCAGGTCCTGAGGATCACCGCTGCGTAGCGGAAGCCGTAGATCCAGTTGGCGCCCTTCTTGGAGGTGCCCGAGAGGCGCTCGTGCCAGACGGTCGGGCGCTCGGTCACCCGCCAGCCGCGGCTCATCGCGGTGATGAGCAGCTCGGCGGTCTGGTACTGGTCCTGCTCGAGGCGCGAAGCGATGTCGGCGAGCATCGTGACCCGGAGCGCCCGGTAGCCGTTGGAGGTGTCGGTGAGCCTCGAGCCCATGAGGAGGTTCATGAGCCAGGAGAACCACCGTACGCCGAGCTTGCGGTAGCTGTCCGCGGTCTCGTCCACCCCGAGGCGCCGGGACGCGACCACGAAGTCCGCCTCGTCGTCGACGAGCGGCTGGAGCATGGTCTCCATCTCTGCGGGGTCGTTCTGCCCGTCGGCGTCGAGGGTGACCACGTAGCGGGCGCCGCCCGTGACGCACAGGTCGTAGCCGACGCGCAGCGCCACCCCGTGGCCGAGGTTGGTCGGGAAGACGAAGGTGACCGCGCCGGCCTCCTGGGCGACCCGGTCGGTCGCGTCCTCCCCGCCGTCGACCACGACGAGCGGGGTCACCTCGAGGCCGCAGGCCTCGGCAGGGATCTTGGCGAGCACCGCGCCGAGGTTCGCCTCCTCCTCGTAGGCGCAGACGAGCGCGACGACGGGCGAGAGGGAGAGGTCCGGGTAGCGGGCCTCGAAGTCCTTGCGGCCCACGTCGATCGCCAGGCGCTGGAGCGCGACGAGGCGCGAGCGGCGGCCGTCCGAGACACTGGACATGTCGGGGGTCCTCCCTCCTTCGTCAGGTGAGCAGGGGTGTGGGCGGAGCCGGAGCGGGGGTGGAGCGACGGCCGGGGCTCACGCGGCGGGGAGCGCGTCGGCCACGGAGAGGAGCTCGGCCGCCGAGGTCCCCCGGTCCTGGCCGACCGGGTCGATGGCAGCTCCCGGGGGGGCCGCGGTCGTGAGCGCGAGCGCGCCGGCGAGCGCGCGGAGCAGCTCGCGCAGCTCCGGCGGGGGCGGGAAGTACTCGTCCTCGGTGGTGACCGGGACAACGGTCACGCCCTTTCGCGGCGCGAGCCGCGCAACGACGGCCTCCACGACCGCCTCGGGAGCGGACGCGCCCGCGGTCACCCCGACCGTGCCGGAGAGGTCGCAGGGGAGCTCCTCGGGCGTGTTCACGCGCACGACCCGCTCGCAGCCCGACGCGCGCGCGACCTTCTCGAGGGCGACCGTGTTGGAGGAGTTGGCCGAGCCGATCACCACGATCGCGTCCACCCCGCCGGCGATCGCCTTGAGCGCGGCCTGGCGGTTGGTGGTGGCGAAGCACAGGTCGTTGCGGCCCGGGAGCCACAGGTCGGGGAAGCGGCGCTTGGCCTCCTCCATGAGCCCGTGCCACTCGTCGTGGCTGAGCGTGGTCTGGGCGAGGAGCGCCACCGGCGCCCCGTCGTCCAGGTCCGAGAGCGTCTCGAGGTCCTCTTCGGTCTCGATCAGGCGCACCGCGTCGGGAGCCACCGCCATGGTCCCGATGGCCTCCTCGTGGCCGGCGTGGCCGATGTAGAGGACCGTGTACCCCTTGCGGCTCCTGACTTTCACCTCGTGGTGGACCTTGGTCACGAGCGGGCACACCGCGTCGACGACCACCCCGCCGCGCCGCCGCGCCTCCTCTACGACCTCGGGGGCGGTCCCGTGCGCGCTCAGCATCACCGGGGAGCCCGGCGGCACCTCCGAGACGTCGTCGACGAACACGACCCCCTGGACCCGGAACTGGTCGACCACCAGCTGGTTGTGGACGATCTCGTGGTAGCAGTACACGGGCGGCTCGAAGACCCTCACCATCCAGGCCAGGGCCTTGATCGCCTTCTCCACGCCCGCGCAGAAGCCCCGCGGCTCTGCCAGGATCACGCGCTCCACGGGCATACGCTCAGGTTACCGGCCCACGGTCCCTCTGAGGGTGCCGCGCTCTGCAGCGGTCAGCGGGCGCGGCGGCCCACGTCGGTGAGACGCCCCCTCTGTGCGGGAGGCTCGGCGGCCGACTGGTAGCAGAAACTCGCAGGGGCGGACCGCAGCACCGTCGGCCCGCGGGCCGGGTCGCCCTGCGGTGTCTGCGACACAACGCACGGCGGCCGCCGGCCGCGGCCCACCGGCGCCGCCGGGGCCGGACGTGCGATCCTGCTCGATCCCAGGGGACCGGAGAGGTGCGGACGCAGGTAGCCTTGGGGGCGTGTCGGCGCCCAAGGTGACGGCAGTCGCCGAGGCGTCTCCGGCGGAGCGTGCCGGCCTCGCCGTCGGCGACGAGCTCCTCTCGCTCAACGGTCGGCGTCCGCGCGACGTCATCGAGTACCAGGCCCTCGTCGACGACGAGGTGCTGGAGGTGCGCGTCCGCCGGCAGGGCGCCGCCGGCGGGGCGAGCGCCGAGCTCGAGGTGCGCGTCCAGAAGGCCGCCGGCGAGCCGCTCGGGGTCGCCGTCGAGTCCGCCGTCTTCGACCGGGTGCGGACCTGCGACAACCACTGCGCGTTCTGCTTCATCCACCAGCTGCCCAAGGGGATGCGCCGGAGCCTCTACCTGAAGGACGACGACTACCGGCTCTCCTTCCTCTACGGGAACTTCACGACGCTCACCCGCTTCACCGAGCTCGACGCCGAGCGTGTCCTCGACGAGCGCCTCGG
>JAJYYT010000201.1 GCA_021800645.1 Actinomycetes bacterium | reverse complement strand
CCTCCTGCCACCGTGCCGTGTAGCTCACCGAGAGCCCCGGCACCTCGCGCACGGCGAGGTCGACGAGCCCCGCCTCGAGGTCCGTGCCGGCCTCGTCGAACGCGCCGGCTCGCGGCGTGAGGAGCCACGCCCCGGCGTTCGTCACCGCGGCGAGAGAGCCCGAGCCCTCGAGCGCGCCGACCACCCGCTCGGTGGCCGGACCTGCGTGGACCGCGTCGAAGTACCTGCCGAGCAGCTCGACGGCGCCGGTGCCCGGGGGCAGCCCGTCGACGGTCCGGTGGATGGCCCGGACGTGCAGCTGGGACTCGGCGAGCTCCACCACGAACGCCATCACCAGGTCGTGGTCGCCGGGCCGGTCCCCGTTCGCCCGCCGGACCTCGTCGCGGTAGGTCCGCGCGGTCTCGTAGCGGTGGTGGCCGTCGGCGATGACGACCGGCGACCGGGCGACGGCCTCCCTTACCTCCGTCACGGCCGCGGGGTCGTCGAGCACCCAGAGCTGATGGCGCACGCCGTCGTCGTCGTGCACGTCCTCTGCCGGGGCCCCCTCGGGGAGCCCCCCGCGGGCAAAGGTCTCCGTGAGCCCGGCCGTGAGAGAGAGGCCCCAGATGGGCGACAGGTTGGCAGACGTCGCCCGGAGCAGGTCGAGCCGGTCGCTCTTCGGCTTGGGCATCGTCTCTTCGTGCGGCAGCACCTCGTCGCCGATGGCGAGCGCGCCAAGGACCCCCGTCGTCGTGGTGCCGTCCGGCGCGGTCATCCGGTAGGGGTAGAAGGCCGGCAGGGCGTCGTCGACGAGGACGCGGCGCCGGCGCCACGCGCCGAGGAGGTCGGCGGCGGCGAGGTAGCGGTCCCGCCCGGTCTCGGGGTCCGGCTCGGGCAGCTCGAGGTGGATCGCGTTGAGAGGGCTGCGGGCGGCGAGCACGGCGCGCTCGTCGACGCTCACCACGTCGTAGGGCGGGGCGATCACCTGGTCGAGGGCGACGGCGGTGACGTCGTAGCGCGCTCCTCGGAAGGGTTCGAAGCGTGGCACGGCCACAGACTGGCACACCGGCCACCCGTAGACTCCACTCCATGTCGGCCCCGGAGCTCGCGCCCGACGCCGGTGCCGGTACTGGCGCTGTGCCCGATGCGGCCGGTGCTGGTACCGGCGCTGTGCCCGACGCGGCCGGGGCGAGCGGCAACCGGGCGACAGAAGAGGACCGGGTCGTCACCCTCCCTAACCTGGTCAGCACTCTGCGTTTCCTCGGGGTGGGTGTGTTCCTCTGGCTGCTCTTCGGCGCCGGGCAGCAGACGGCCGCAGCCGTGCTCCTCGGAGTCCTCGGAGCCACCGACTGGGTGGACGGGCAGCTCGCACGCCGCCTGCACCAGGTGTCGCGGATCGGAAAGATGCTGGACCCGGCCGTCGACCGGGTGCTCGTGGGCACCGCCGTCATCGCCGTCATCGTGCACGGCGCCGTGCCGCTGTGGTTCGGCCTTCTCACCGTGGGGCGCGAGGTGCTGGTGTCGGCGACGGTGCTCGTGCTCGCAGCGCTCGGCGCGCGCCGCATCGACGTCCTGTGGATCGGAAAGGCGGGGACCTTCGGCTTGATGGTCGCCTACCCCGGGTTCCTCATCAGCGACGGCACCGCCGGGTGGCAGCAGCCGTTCCACGTCGCAGCCTGGGTCTTCGGGGGCGCGGGCATCGTGCTCGCCTGGGCCGCAGCGGTCGCGTACCTGGTCCCGGCGCGCCGGGCCCTCGCCGAGGGGCGGGCCGCACGACAGGGGGCCGCACGACAGGGGGCCGCACCACAGGGGGCCGCACCGCAGGGGGCCGCACCGCAGGGGGCCGCACCGCAGGGGGACGCCGTGTGAGCCGGGCGCGTGGAACACTGCGACAAGTGGAGGTAGGCGCATGAAGGCTGTGATCATGGCGGGGGGAGAGGGCACGCGGCTGCGGCCGCTCACGTCGAACCAGCCCAAGCCCATGCTGCCGATGGCGAACAGGCCCATGATGGAGCACGTCGTCAACCTCTTGCGCCGTCACGGGATGGATGAGGTCGTCGTCACCGTGGCGTTCATGGCGAACGCGATCCGCACCTACTTCGGCGACGGCTCCGAGCTCGGCGTGCGCATGGTGTACGCGACCGAGGAGACGCCGCTCGGGACCGCCGGCTCTGTGCTGAACGCCCGAGAAGAGCTCGACGAGCGCTTCCTCGTGATCTCCGGCGACGTGCTCACCGACATCGACCTCTCCGCGGTGATCGAGTTCCACGAGCGCAAGGGCTCGCTCGCGACCCTGGCGCTCGCGGCCGTCGAGAACCCCCTCGAGTTCGGCATCGTGATCACCCGCGAGGACGGGACGATCGAGCGCTTCCTCGAGAAGCCGACGTGGGGGCAGGTCTTCAGCGACACCATCAACACCGGGATCTACGTCCTCGAGCCCGAGATCTTCGATTACATCCCTGCGGACCGCTCCGTGGACTTCTCCCAAGAGGTGTTCCCCGGCGTGCTCGCCGAGGGCCGTCCGCTCTACGGCTACGTGGCGCAGGGCTACTGGGAGGACGTGGGGACCACCGAGGCGTACCTCCGCGCGCACCAGGACATCCTCGACAGAAAGGTGCAGGTCGACATCGGCGGCTTCGAGATCCGTCCCGGCGTGTGGGTGGGGAAGGGCTGCACGATCGACCCGGCTGCACGCATCGAAGGGCCGGCGGCCATCGCCGACAACTGCACGATCGGCGCCAGCGTCGTCCTGGGGGAGTACTCGACGCTCGGCTCCAACGTGCGGGTGGCCGACGGCGCGGAGGTCCGACGTTCGGTCGTGCACGACAACGCGTACCTCGGGCCCGGCGTCCGGATCGCCGGGGCGGTCATCGGGAGGTCGTGCGACCTCCGGCGCGGCGCGACGTGCGATCCGGGGTCGGTGCTCGGCGAAGGATGCCTCGTCGGGTCGCACGCGCACCTGCGCGGGGGCGTGAAGGTCTACCCGTTCAAGACGGTGGAGACCGGTGCAGTGGTGAACTCGTCGATCGTCTGGGAGTCGCGGGGTGCCCGCGGCCTCTTCGGCCGGGACGGCGTGCGGGGCATCGCGAACGTCGACATCAGCCCCGAGCTCGTGGTGCGCCTCTCCATGGCCTGGGCGTCGACGCTCGACCGCGGGATGACCATCACCGCGTCTCGGGACACGAGCAGGGCGGCACGTGTGCTCAAGCGCGCGGCCATGATCGGCTGCAACGCGGCCGGGGTGAACGTCGAGGACCTCGAGGTGGCGACCGTGCCTGTCACCCGCCACCACATCCGCACCTCGGGGAACCAGGGCGGCTTCACCGTGCGCCTCGCCCAGGACGATCCCCAGTCGGTGATCATCCGGTTCTTCACCGAGGAGGGACTCGACCTCACAGAGGCGGGCCAGCGCAAGGTCGAGCGTCTCTACCACCGGGAGGACTTTCGCCGTGTCCTCGCCGGCCAGATCGGGGACATCGACTTCCCGGCACGCGCCGTCGAGCAGTACACGAAGGACATGGTGGGCGCGGTCGACCTCTCTGCGGCGCGTACGGCCAACATGAAGATCGTGCTCGACCTCGCGTACGGCTCCGCGAGCTTCGTCATGCCCAACCTGCTCGCCAAGCTCGACGCCGACGTGCTCGTCGTGAACCAGTACGCGCACACCACCGGGATGATGTCGGTGGACCTCGGGGTGCACGCCCGCCGGGTCTCCGACCTCGTACGCGCCTCGGGTGCGCAGCTCGGCGTGGTGGTCGACGCCGATTGCGAGCGGATCGTCATCGTCGACGACGCGGGCACCGTCCTCTCGGACGACCAGGCCCTCCTTGCGCTCTTGGCGCTCGTGGTGGAGACGCGCCGTGATCTCACGGTCGCGCTGCCCGTCGGTGTCAGCCGCTGGGCGGAGACCATCTGTGCGGAGGCAGGCGTGCCGATCGTCTTCACCAAGATGTCTCCGGGCAACGTGATGGAGGTCGCGGCGTCCGGGGAGGTGGGGTTCGCTGCCAGCCAAGCGGGCGGGTTCGTCTGGCCGGAGATCCTCCCCGCCTACGATGCCGCCGCGACGCTCGTGGAGCTGGTCTCGATGCTCTCGCTCACGAGCCAGCCGCTGTCCAAGATCGTCGACGACCTCCCGGCGGTGCACATCGTCCACGAGGCGGTGATGACGCCCTGGGAGCAGAAGGGCATGGTGATGCGGACCCTCGTCGAGCAGCTCGACGGGCAGGAGCTCGTCCTGATCGACGGAGTCAAGGTCCCTGCAGAGGACGGCTGGGCGCTGGTCCTCCCCGACCCCGAGGACCCGGTCACCCACGTCTGGGCCGAGGGACCGAGCGAGGCGCGGGCACGGGCCCGCGCCCAGCAGTACGCGGTGCGGCTCCGGCAGCTGCTCCGGTCTGGCGGATAGGGTTCCTTCGTGCTCGTTCCCGACGACCTCCGGTACTCGACCGACCACGAGTGGGCTCGGCCAGGCGGCCGACGCGTTCGCGTCGGCATCACCGACTACGCGCAGGACGCGCTCGGTGACGTCGTCTTCGTCGACCTCCCCGACGTGGGCAAGGCGGTCTCGGCTGGCGACGTCCTGGGCGAGGTCGAGTCGACCAAGTCGGTCTCCGAGGTGTACGCGCCCGTCGCGGGCACGGTCGTCGCGGTCAACGAGGCCCTTTCGGGAGCGCCCGAGAAGCTCAACCAGGACCCCTACGGGGACGGATGGCTCTGCGAGATCGAGGTCACCGGCGCCGACGCCCTCGGCGGGCTGATGGACGCCACCGCGTA
>JAJYYT010000200.1 GCA_021800645.1 Actinomycetes bacterium | reverse complement strand
ATGCCGAAGGACGGCTTCTTGCCGCACAGCTCGAACACCGATGCCATCGCAGTCGCCTCCTGGCCGATCTGTCCCGCCGCGTCCGGCCCATGCCGGGCAACGGGCGCGGGCGACCCCGTTCAAGGTCGTCACGAACGGCGGCAAGGTTAGCATCGGCGGGCGATGACGGCGGCGGTCGGGTTGGGGCCACGAGAGCTGAGGGCAGCCATGGTGGCGTTCCGGGACGTGCTGCGGACCCACCAGCGCCTCCTGAACCGGTTGAATGTCTACCCGGTGCCCGACGGGGACACCGGCACCAACATGGCCCTGACGCTCGACGCGGTGGTGAAGGAGCTCGACGCGCTCGGCCCGTCTGCCAACGGGACGTCCGCCATGGCAGACGTCTGCCGGGCGATGGCCCACGGTTCGTTGATGGGAGCCCGGGGCAACTCCGGCGTGATCCTCTCCCAGCTCCTCCGCGGGCTCGCCGAGCGGCTCGGAGACAGGGACGAGGCCGGACCCGACACTGTCGCCGACGCGCTCGTCACCGCGAGCGAGCTGGCCCGCAAGGCGGTGGCCCGACCAGTGGAAGGGACCATCCTCACGGTCGCCCGGGCCGCCGGCGAGGGTGCGGTGGCCGGCGCGAGGGGCGGGGCGGTCCTCCTCGGCGTGCTCGAACGGGCGCGCCAGGCCGCGGGTGACGCGCTCGCCTTGACCCCGACGATGCTCGAGCCCTTGGCTCGTGCCGGGGTCGTCGATGCCGGCGGCGCCGGGTACGTGCTCTTCTTCGACGCGCTCTTGTCGGTGCTCGACGGGCGTCCCTTGCCGGCAGCGGAGGTCGAGTGGGGCGAGCAGGCTCGGGTCGCGGCGCGCGGCCGCTGCGTCTCGCCCGACGGGGGCGCGCCCGGAGCCGGACCTAGCGTCGAGGGCGGGGAACGACAGGGCGAGGAGCTCCGCTACGAGGTCATGTACTTCCTCGACGCACCTGATGATGCCATCGAGGCCTTCAAGGACGTGTGGGCTGGCATCGGCGACTCGATCGTCGTGGTGGGGGGTGAGGGCGAATGGAACTGCCACATCCACACGAACGACATCAGTGCCGCGGTCGAGGCGGCGATCGACATCGGGCGACCGCGCCAGATCCGGGTCACCGACCTCGCCGAGCAGGTCCAAGAGGAGCGATGGGTCCGCGACGCGGACCGCGAGCCCGACGAGCGAAAGGGCGCGGTGCCCCAGACCGCCGTCGTCGCGGTCGTCGTCGGAGACGGCGTGGGGCGGATCTTCCGCTCGCTCGGCGTCCAACGCCTCGTCCGCGGCGGCCAGACGATGAACCCGTCCACCGCGCAGCTCCTCGAAGCTGTCGAGTCGCTCCGCGCTGAGAACGTGGTCCTGCTCCCCAACAACGACAACATCGAGGCGGTGGCCTCCCAGGTCGACGCGCTCACCGACAAGACCGTCCGGGTGGTCCCGACCGGCAGCATCGTGGAGGGGTTCGCCGCGCTGCTCGCGTACGACCCAGGAGCGGGGCCGGACGAGAACGCAAAGGCCATGGCGGCCTCGGCGTCGAAGGTCCTGCCAGGGGCCGTGACCCGGGCGGTC
Organism: Actinomycetes bacterium; assembly: GCA_021800645.1. Next base: position 3,184 of record JAJYYT010000200.1, on the reverse strand, counting down.
CGGGACGCGCTGACCGAGTCGGGCCCGGTGCGTGAGGGCGCGTGGATGGGCCTGTCGCGCTCGGGCGTCGTGGCCGTCGCGGACTCTCTCGAGGGCGCGGCGCTGCAGCTGCTCGACGCGCTGCTCGAGGACGGGCACGAGCTGGTCACCGTCATCGAGGGCGAGGGGTCGAGCGCCGCAGCCACCCGGCGCATCACCGAGTGGCTGCACGAGGAGCACCCCTACGTCGCCGCCGAGGTCCACCACGGCGGCCAGCCCCTCTACCCCTACCTGCTCGGCATCGAGTGAGCACGACGTACAGGCCGGCGCGCACCCTCCGGCAGCTGTGGGGCATCCCGGTCACCCGCCTGGGCGGCGTCGGCGACCGCAAGGCGAAGGCGCTCGCGGAGCTCGGGATCGAGTCCGTCTTCGACCTCCTCACCACCTACCCGTTCCGCTACGTCGACAGGAGCCGCCGCGTGGACCTCGCGGATCTTTCGGTTGGCGAGGAGGTGGTCGTGCTCGCGACCGTCCGCCAGGTGCAGGCCCGGCGGACCCGCAACGGGCGCGCGCTCGTGGAGCTCGTCGTCCACGACGGGACCACGGGGATGAAGGTGGTCTTCTTCAATCAGGCCTGGCGCGCGCGTCAGCTGGCGCGGGGGACCGAGGCGCTGCTCTTCGGGAAGGTCGACACCTTCCGCGGCGCGAGGCAGATGACCAACCCGGAGGTCGACGTCGTGGTCGGCACCGACGCGGCCGGCGGCCACGACGGCGGTCGACGCCGAACGATGCGGGTCGTCCCGGTGTACCGGGCCTCGGGCAAGGTGGGGTTGTCGAGCTGGGAGATCGGGGGCTGGGTCGAAGAGGCGATCCGGCGCGCAGGCCCCCTCGAGGATCCCCTCCCCGAGAAGTGGCGGCGTGAGCTCGGGCTCGTGGCCCGGACCAGGGCGGTCCACGACGTGCACGTCCCGGCGTCGGTCCAGGCGACCATCCCGGCGCGGCGCCGTCTGGCCTTCGACGAGCTCTTCCGCCTCCAGCTCTCCCTCGTCCTGCGGCGCCGGGCCCTCGAGGTGGGCGCCCGTGCGATCCGCCATGCCGTCTGCGAGCGCGAGCTCGGCGACCCGCCCCGAGGGTCGGGGACGCTCGTGCAGCGCTTCCTCTCGGCGCTCCCGTTCCCGCTCACGGGTGCCCAACGCGCTGCGATGGCCGCGATCTTCGGCGAGATGTCGGGTCCCTTGCCCATGCACCGCCTTCTCCAAGGCGACGTCGGCTCGGGCAAGACGGTCGTTGCCGCCGCCGCGCTCCTCGCCGCGGTGCAGGGGGGGCATCAGGGGGCGCTGATGGTGCCCACCGAGGTCCTCGCAGAGCAGCACTTCTTCGCGCTGCGATCCCTGGTGGACGGCCTCTTCATCCCTGACCCGGGGCGGCTGGGAGGCGAACGGCCGCTCTCGGTGGCGCTCCTCACGAACGGCACGGGAGCCGCAGAACGCGCCCGGCTCCGCCGAGGGCTGGAGGAGGGGGATGTGGACCTCGTCGTCGGCACGCACGCGTTGCTCACCGACGACGTCCAGTTCCACTCGCTCGGGCTCGTGGTGATCGACGAGCAGCACCGGTTCGGAGTCGAGCAGCGCGCGCAGCTCCGGGACAAGGGACGGAGCTCGGTCGTCGCACGTGCGGACGGGGAGCGACAAGGAGCGGATCCCGACCTGCTCGTGATGACCGCGACGCCGATCCCCCGGACCGCTGCCATGGTGCTCTTCGGCGACCTGGACATGGTGGTGCTCGACCAGCTCCCGCCAGGCAGGGTTCCCGTCGAGACGGCGTGGGTGACGACGCCGCAAGGCGAGGAGGAGGTCTGGGAGCGTGTCCGAGCGGAGGTCCGCGCCGGCCATCGCGCCTTCGTGGTCTGCCCCCTCGTCGAGGGATCGGACCGTGTCCAGGCGCGCGCCGTCACCTCGGAGCTCGAGCGCCTGGCGGACGGGCCGCTCCGCGGCCTGGCGCTGGGGCTCTTGCACGGCCAGATGCCCGCGGCCGAGAAGGAGTCGGCCATGAGACGCTTCCGCGAGGGGGCCACGCCGGTGCTCGTGGCCACGACGGTCGTGGAAGTCGGGGTCGACGTCCCCGAAGCGACGGTCATGGTGGTGGAGGATGCCGGAAGGTTCGGCATCGCGCAGCTCCACCAGCTCAGAGGGCGCGTGGGGCGGAGCCACCGGCCAAGCTGGTGCTTCCTCCTCGGAGCCGCAGACACCGACGACGCGGAGGCACGGCTGACGGCGATGGTGCGGACCAACGACGGGTTCGAGCTCGCAGAGGTCGACTTCGAGCTGCGAGGGGAGGGCACGATCCTGGGCACCCGCCAGAAGGGCAGGAGCGATCTCAAGCTCGCGTCACTGCGGCGCGACGCCGACCTCCTCGACGCCGCCCGGCGCGTGGCCGAGGCGGTCACCGAGTCGGACCCCACCCTCGACCGCCATCCCGGGCTGGCCGACGAGGTGCGCCTCTTCCTCGACCCCGACGAAGAGGCGTTCCTCTTCAAGTCCTAAGCCTGACGCGGGTCGGGACGCGGGTCGGGACGCAGGTCGGGACGCGGGTCGGGACGCAGGTCGGGACGCGGGTCGTCTTCGGCGGCGTGCCAGTCCTCACCACCCGGCGCCCCGCGTGGCCCGGGCGATCCGGTCCGACGGGGCGAGGGGCGGGACCACCACACGACGGCTGCCGCGACGAGGAAGGACATGGACATCACGAAGAACGCCCAACGGAAGCCGGCGGTGGCGATGATCTCGCCGAGCGCGATCGTCCACAGCGAGCCGACGCCGTAGGAGATCGCGAAGTAGTAGCCGAACGTGCTCTGGTGGCCGACGCCGTCCAGCCCGTCGGCGAACACCGCCTGGAGCAGCGGGGACTCCGCGTACGCGAAGACGCCGACGAGGACGCCCACCGCGCCGACGGCCAGCAGGTCTCGCCCCACCAGTACGAACGCGGCGATCGTCGCGGCACCGACCACGTAGACGACGAGCAGCACGCGCCTGCGCCCCATGCGGTCCGCCAGGTGACCGGCGAGCACCGGGCCGGCGATGCTGCCGATGACCAGCGCACTGAAGAGCGCCCCGACCCAGAGCGCGTGCAGATGGAGGCCGCTCTTGAGGTAGGCAGGGACGAAGACCGCCAGGGTCCCGAGCCCCCGGCCGCCGGCGGCGATGGTCCC
>JAJYYT010000199.1 GCA_021800645.1 Actinomycetes bacterium | reverse complement strand
TCGCGGCGGCGTACAGCGCTCCCCCTTCGTCGTCGGGCATGAAGCCGCGGACTCTGCGCGCCAAGGCGAGGAGCTCCTCTGCGCGGCCCCTGGCATGCCCGGGTCCCGTCGTCGCGGTGGCGGTCACGTGGCGAGAGCGTAGATCCCGTACGCGGCGAAACCGAGCAGCGCGAGGCCGCCCCCGCGACGGATCCAATCCAAGGGCAGCACGCGCAACAGCGCGCGGCCGCCGAACGCGCCGAGTGCCGAGGCTGCGAGCAGGCCGGCGTAGGCCCCGACGAAGACCGCGAGCGGCTGGTGGTACCTCCCGACCAGATTGATCGTCAGGAGCTGCGTGAGGTCGCCGAACTCGCCCACGAGGATCACCGCGAACGCCGAGCCCGCCACCTTCCAGGGACGGGTGGGCACGGGACGCACGTCCTCGGCCTCCTTCTCGCCGCGCGCCTTCTCGCGGCGCTCGGGCACCACGAGGAGGAGCAGCGCGCCCAGGAAGAACAGCGCGGTGACCACGATGTCGAGAGCCTCGTGAGGGAGGAGCTCGATGGCGCGCCCAGCGCCGACAGCGATGGCCACGTGGACGAGGAACGCCGCGGCGGCGCCGAGCCAGACGAAGAGCGGGCGACTGCGGCTTCCCAGCACGAGGGTGGCGATCATGGTCTTGTCGGGCAGCTCGGCAGCCGCCACGAGGACGAAGACGGTGGCGACGACCGCCGCGCTCACTGCGGCTGCGCTCCGCTCAGCTCGGCATCACGCTGCTGAGCTCGGCGGCGAGCCCGACTTCGCGCATGCGCGCTGCGAACCGGACGTTCACCGCGAGCTGCTCGAGGGTCTGCAGCACGCTGCGCTGCCCGACGACGAGCGGGTGCGCGGTGAGGAAGCTCGAGACGTCTTGTGCGAGCTCGGGGTCCTGGCACATCGTCTGCACGCTGGAGATCATCGCGTGGTGGACCACGTCGGGGAACAGGTCGAGGAGGCGGGCCCACTCCGCCTTCACCCGCTCCCAGACCGCGGGGCCGCCGACGCGGTTCGCGAGCAGCGCGCGGACGAGGAACGGCCCGTCCTGACGGCGCACCTCGCCCAGCGCGAGGTCGAAGGCCCGCAAGCAGAGGCCGACGTCTGCAAAGGAGCCGAGCGCCATGAGATGCCGGCGCTCGTCCTGAGGGTCCGCCGGGTGGCGGTAGCGCTCGAGCATCGCGTCGAAGTCGCCCTCGCGGCTCTGGTCGGCGACGACAGCGAGCACGGCGGACTCGATGTCCGCATCGATGGTTCCGAGCCCGCTGCGCCACGCGTCGAACCGCCGCAGCGCCTCCGCGCGGACCCCTTCTGTGGTGCCGGTCGTGCCCAGCGTCTCGAGGAGGAGCGCCCGGAGCTTCGGCGTGCGCTCGGTGTCCTCGGCTCGGGGGTCCCAGCCGACGGACGCCGCGCGCGGCCCCAGCAGTGCCCGCGCGGCGGCTCCCACGAGCGGTCGGCCCCCATCGGCGCCCGTCCGTTCGCACAGGCGCAGCGCCGAGACCACGACGCGATAGGGCTCCGGCTCCTCCTCCTCGCCGAGCTGTCCGGCGAGGAGGAGGAGCTCGCGAAGCTCGGCACGTTGCGCGAGCACGAGCGCCCACGTGTCCGCGAGGAGGTTGAACCGCTCGAGGGTGCTGAGCGACGGAAGGGCGCTGCCGAGCCGAGCCCGGTGCTCGGCGCGGTAGTCGACGCGGTAGACGCCCCAGCCGCCGGCGTTGACGATCGGGACGCCGGCACCCGCCGCCGACGGGAGCGCGGCGCTGACCTCGGCCAAGAGCAGCCGGGAGTCGCGTTCTTCGGCGTCGCCGAGCCACCGGGCGAGGACAGGGACCATCCAGCGATCGCCGATGGACGATTCACCCGCCGGCGGCTCTGCAAGGTAGGCGAAGGGCGCTTGGGAGATCGTCTGCTCGCCCACCTCGACGACCGGGTGCCCGCCCTGGAGGATCCAGCTGTCCGCCACTTCTCCGATGGGCTCGCCGCTCACCTGCTCGAGGGCCGCCCACAGGTCGCGGGTCACCGTGTTGCCGTAGGCGTGGGCCTCGATGTAGCGGCGCACCCCGTCGCGGAACACCTCTGGGGAGAGGTACTGCTCGAGCATGCGCAGGACGCTCCCACCCTTCTCGTAGGTCAGCGTGTCGAACATCCCGTCCGCCTCGTCTGGCGAGCCCACGGGGTACTCGATGGGGCGGGTCGCGTGGAGCCCGTCGACGGACATGGCCTGCTCGCGTTCCAGGCCGAACGCCGTCCAACGCCTCCACTCAGGCCGGTAGTGGTCCGTCGCGAGCACCTCCATGAACGTGGCGAACGCCTCGTTGAGCCAGATCCCCTCCCACCAGCTCATGGTGACCAGGTCGCCAAACCACATGTGTGCGATCTCGTGGTGGATCACATCCGCGATTCGCTCGAGCTCGGCTCGCGACGCGTGCGCGGGGTCGACGAGCAGTGCGGTCTCCCGGAACGTGACGCAGCCCAGGTTCTCCATCGCGCCGTGGGCGAAGTCTGGGATGGCGACCAGGTCGAGCTTCTGGCCGGGGTAGGGGATCCCGAAGTACTCGGGGAAGAACTCCAGCGAGTGCCTGGCGACGTCGAGGGCGAAGGAGGCGAGGTGCTCCTTGCCCGGGACGTGCACGACGCGCACCGGAACCCCGCCGACCTCCATGGGCTCGGTGGCGACGAGCGGTCCGACCACGAACGCCACCAGGTAGGAGGACATCTTCATCGTCGGCGCGAAGCGGATCGATCGCTTGCGCACGCCCCCGACCTGCACAGCTCGTTCCTCTGCGACCGGCGAGTTGGAGAATGCGGCGAGCCCCTCCTCGACGACGAGGGTCACCTCGAAGGTGGCTTTCCGGTCTGGTTCGTCCCAGCACGGGAAGGCGCGCCGCGCGTCGGTCGACTCCATCTGGGTGGTGGCGATGGTGCGGGTCTGCCCGTCTGCATCCGTGAAGACCGACCGGTAGAAGCCTCGCAGCTTGTCATTGAGGGTCCCCTCGAAGGAGAGCCGGACCGTGGCGTCCCCCTTGGCCAGCGGGAGCGGGAGGCCGAGCACGAGCCTCTCGGCAGCTTCGTCCAGCGATGCCTCCGCCTCGATCGCCCCGCCTGCCGGCGCCAGCACCGACGCTGCGGTGACCTCGAGCTCTGCGGCGTTGAGCACGAGGCGATCGGTCTCCTCGTGGACTCGCACGTCGATCTCCACGGACCCCGAGAAGCGCGCCGCGTTCAGGTCCGGAGTGAGCTCGAGCCGATAGGCCGTCGGCTCGACGTTGCGGGGGAGCCGGTGCGCGTCGGCGCGCGCGGGCGCGCCGGCATGGGACTTCGGAGCGGGTCGCATGGGGATCGACGCTACCGTGGCCGCCGTGCCAGAGCCCACCCCGACCATCCCGGACCCTTCCGGTGACCGGGTCGCCACCGAGGCCCCGTCCGGCGAAGCGCCGTCCGGCGAGGCGCGTGGGCTCGACGTCGTCGGGATCGGCAACGCCCTCGTCGACGTCCTCGCCGAGGTGCCGGATCGCGTCCTCACGGATCTCACCCTCGTGAGGGGGTCGATGGAGCTCGTGGACCTGCGCCGCGCGGAGCGCATCTACGCGGCCATCGGCCCCGCCGTCGAGGTCTCCGGCGGCTCCGCGGCCAACACCGTTGCCGGCGTCGCGGCCCTGGGCGGGACCTCGGGGTTCATCGGCAAGATCGCCGACGACGACATGGGAGAGGTCTTCCTCCACGACATGCGCGCGTCGGGCGTGGAGCTCCACGCCGCTTTGGCCGGCGCCGGCGAGGCCGACGAGGAGCTCCGGGGCACCGGACGCTCGCTCGTGCTGGTGACCGGGGACGCAGAGCGCACCATGGCCACCCACCTCGGGGTCTCGGCGACGCTCGGCCCGCGCGACGTGCCCGAGGAGCTCGTCGCCCGCGGCGCCATCCTCTACCTCGAAGGCTATCTCTGGGACCGCCCGAGCGCGAAGGAGGCGATGCGGCGGGCCGTGGAAGTGGCGCACGACAACGATCGCTCGGTCGCCTTGTCGTTGTCGGACTCCTTCTGCGTGGAACGTCACCGGCGCGACCTGCTCGGGCTGGTGGTGAACGACGTCGACGTGCTCTTCGCCAACGAGGAGGAGCTGCGTCGGCTCTTCGGCGCGGCGACGCTCGACGAGGCGCTCTCTGCAGCCGAGGACACCGGTGTCCTCGTCGCGGCGACCTGCGGGGCGCGGGGCTCCTTCGTCGTCGCCGGCCGTGGCCCGGTCGAGGTGCCGGCTGCGCACGCGCCGGTGATCGTCGACAAGACCGGGGCCGGGGACATGTACGCGTCGGGCTTCCTCTACGGCCTCACGCACGGCCTCGATCCCGTCGAGTGCGCGCGGCTCGGGTCCGTGTGCGCGGCAGCGGTGATCGGGCATCTCGGTGCGCGCCCGCAGCACGACCTCGCGCAGATCGCCCGCGCGGGGGGGTTCGTGTAGTGGCGCTCTCGGTGGGGATCGTCGGTCTTCCCAACGTGGGCAAGTCGACGCTCTTCAACGCGCTCACCGACAACGAGGCCCTCGCGGCGAACTATCCCTTTGCGACCATCGAGGCCAACGTCGGCGTCGTCGCGGTGCCCGACCCGCGGCTCGAGCGTCTCGCCGCGCTCTACGACAGCGAGCGTGTCGTGCCCGCCACGGTCACCTTCGTCGACATCGCCGGACTGGTGAGGGGAGCGTCCGAGGGGGAGGGGCTCGGCAACCGCTTCCTCGCCGCCATCCGCGAGACCGATGCCGTCTGCCAGGTTGTGCGGGCCTTCGAGGACGGCGACGTCGTCCACGTCGAAGGAA
>JAJYYT010000198.1 GCA_021800645.1 Actinomycetes bacterium | reverse complement strand
AGCCCTCGGCGGCTGCCAGGACAGCGCTGCGCTCCGCGCTCGGGGCGCTGGACGCTGACGCCGCCGGTGCCGGCCAGGTGCAGCCGTGGATGTCCACCGACACAGAGGGCGGCCCGGTGTCACGTCTCGCCAACGTGCTCGGCTCGATCCCCTCGGCTCGCTCGATGGCCGCGCAGTGGACGCCGGCACAAGTGGAGTCGGCGATGGAGGCGCGCGGTCGTGCCCTCCTCGCTCTGGGGGTCACCATGGACCTCGCACCCGTGCTCGACGTCGCCGCGCCGACAGATCCCGTCGCCGACGAGTCCCAGCGGTCGTTCAGCGCCACACCGCAGGTGGCCGCCTCCTACGGCGTCGCCTTCGCCGCCGGGCTCCGGGCTGCAGGCGTGGTCGCGGTGGGCAAGCACTTCCCCGGGCTCGGCCACGCGTCCGCCGACACGGACACAGGCCCGGCGACCGACCCGCCGCTCGACCAGCTGCGCAGCGACGACCTCGTCCCCTTCTCCAGCGCCATCGCCGCGGGGCTGCCCGTCGTCATGGTCGGCCACCCGGTGGTGCCCGGCCTCACCGGCGGCCTCCCCGCGAGCCTCTCGCCGGCCACGTACGCGCTGTTGCGCCGGACACTGCACTTCAGCGGCGTCGCGATGACCGACGCCCTCGGCGCCGGGGCGATCTCTGCCGAGGGTGACAGCGAGCCGGCGGCTGCCGTCGCCGCGGTGCGAGCCGGCGCGGACATGGCGATGGTGGACGCGGGCACATGGCAGCCTGCGGCCGACGCGCTCGTGGGGGCACTCGGGAGCGGCACGCTCACTCGGGCGCAGGCAGACGCCTCGGTCTCCCGCGTCCTCGAGGCCAAGCGCGTCTCGGTCTGCAGGGCCTGACCCGGGGCCCCGACCCCCTGCCGGACCCCGAGCCGGGGGACTGCCCCAAGGACCCCCCGCCGGGGAGCCGCTGGAGGAGCCCCTCGGTCCAAGAGCCTGCGGCCGCGTGCGCTCAAGCCACCGACTGCGCGCTCGGCGTAGCGACGATGTGCCCTCGTTCCAGCGTGACGATCCTGTCGGCTGCGGCGGCGACCGAGCGGTCGTGGGTCACCATCACGATGGTCGTCCCCTCCGAACGGTGGAGCTTGCGGAACACCTCGACCACGTTGTCCGCGCTCTCTGGGTCGAGGCTGCCGGTCGGCTCGTCGGCAAGCAGGAGCGGAGGGCGGTTGGCGAGTGCCCTGGCGATGGCGACCCGCTGGCGCTCGCCGCCCGACATCTCGGAGGGACGGCGGCTCGCGAACTCCGAGAGCTGCATCCACTCGAGCAGCTCGTCGGCCGCGGCGCGGCGCGCCGCGCGGTGGCGGTGGGTCCCGAACATCGCGATCTCCACGTTCTGGCGCGCGTCGAGGTGCGCGACAAGGTTGTGCAGCTGGAAGACGAGCCCCACCTCGTTGCGCCGGTAGCGGTCGAGGTGGCGATCGTCGGACAGTGCACGGCCCCGGTAGCGCACCTCCCCGCGGTCGGGCTGGTCGAGCGCGGCGACGAGCGAGAGCAGCGTCGACTTTCCGGACCCCGACGGACCCGAGACCGCGAGCCACTCGCCTTCAGCGACCGTGAGCTCGATCCCGTCGAGCGCGACGACCGGTCCGTAGGCGAGGTGGACGTCGCGCACCTCGAGGATCGGTGGGCGTGCTGGCTGGCCGCTCGGAGCGTTCATCTCAGCCTCGTCACTCCCTGCGCAGCGCGACGCTGGGTCGGAGCATGGCGGCGCGCACGCTCGGGTACAGCGCCGCCAGGACGCCGATGCCGATCGCGGTGTACAGCCCCCTCCCGACCACCCCTATCGAGAAATTGGACTCGAGCACCCCGCGCAGCGACGAGACGTGCTCCAGCGCAGTGGTGAACGCCGCGGAGAGGCCCACGCCCGCGGCCGCCCCGAGAAGACTGATGACCACCGCCTCACCCATCACGAGCGAGAGGAGCCGCGTCCTGGACCAGCCGACCGCGCGCAGCACTCCGAACTCCCTGATGCGCTCCACGAAGGAGAGCAGCATCGCGGAGAGGACGACCGCCACCCCGACGACCAGCGCGATGATCTGCGCACCCGTCTGCGCCGCCCCGAGGAAGACCAGGTTGCGGTCGATGCGGCCGAACTGGCTGGCGAGCCGCACGCTCGCGAGGCTGGGGTTGTCCCGGTCGACGCGTGCCATGACTGTCGCCACCTTCTGTCCCGGGTTCACCCGCACGGCGACGAGGGTCACGGTGCCCGGCTTGCGTGTGTTCGCCTGGAGCGTGGTGAGCGGGAACATCGCGGCCGCGTTGCCGAACACCTGGTTCACCGAGTAGAGCCCCACGACCGTGTAGTCGATCGTGCCGATCCGTATCGTGTTGCCGACTCGCTTGTGCAGGGACTGGGCGGCCTGCCACCCGAGCATCACCTCGTGCCTCGCATGCGCGCCGTAGGGATGTCCCGAGACGATGGTGACGCCGAACGTCTTCAGCCTTGTCGGCGCCACGCCGATCTCGATGAACACGGGATTTGTGGCGTTGAGGTGCACGGTTCCCACCAGGACCCCGACGGCGCTGTGGACGCCGGCGGTCCTCGCCACGCGGCTCGCCTGCGCCTCGGTGACCACACTTGTCAGGGCTGTGGCCACCGACTTCTGCGCAACGATGAAGTCCGCCTTGCCCATCAACAGCACGTTCGCCGCCGAGTTCTCCAAGCTCGCGGTCACGACGCCGAGCGTCACGACCGCCGTGACGCTGATGGCGACGGCGGCAGCGGTCAGCAGCGTGCGCAGCCTCCGGGTGGCGAGGTTCCGAACGATGAGACCCACAAACGTCATGCGACTCAAATACTGCTACGCCGGGCAGCGGCCGGGGAGAGTCGAAGGTCCTCGCCTGGTCGAGCGTCGGGACGAAAGTCCCTGGCAAGAACGGTTGCCCCGCGTCAGCATGGTCCCATGGACGGCATCTGCGCGCGACGACCGGGCGGAGGGGCCGCCGCAACAGGCGCGCGTGCCCCTTCTGGAGTTCCGGCCACGGAGCGGGAGCTCTTGGATCTCCGCGTCCTCGGGGCGTTCCGCAACGCCTCGGCCGGGACGGGCAGCGACCGAGCCGGCGGCGAGCGAGTCCACGTCGAGCGAGTCCACGGCGAGGCGGAAGCGCACCCAGCGCCGGGCGACCCGCAGGACCGTCCCTGCGGCCCCTGCGGCCAGCACGAGCGGCGCGACCCAATCGAAGAAGGTGGACGCGACGGCGCCGGAAAGGACGTCGGTCGTGCCGACCTCGTGCTTCCAGGACTGCGACGCGGGGCCCGACACCGCGCACAGGGCGAAGAGCGCCACCGCGGCCCTCGGGACCAGCGCGCCTCCCCCGCGCCAGCACGACCACGCGACGAGGCCTGCGCTGCAAGCGAGCGCGCCGGCGCCGGCCCACGCAACGCCGAGCCCGGACTTCCGGTCGATCACGAGAAACACCAACCACGCCAACATGTCTGCCTACACGTCGGCGTCCATGAGCGCTCCTCGTGTGCGATCCCTGGGACAGGCGGCCCGAGACGAAGAGATCCGCCGGTTCCCTGTAGTGAACACATCGGTCGACTAGCCTTTTTCCACAGTAACCCCGCCGGATGCGACCGGCACCTCATGAGCGGAGGGAAGACCATGCACCCCGCACGCACTCTTGGATCGAAGCAATGACGGCGCTGATGGAGGCCTCCGCCACGCCAACGGCCCACGACGGCGTCGGCGAGCTCGTCGAGGCGATCGACACTGCCCAGTCCCTTTTGCGCGCGATCGGTGACCGCGCACTGAGCGATCTCGGGGGAGGGATCACGGCGACCCAGCTTCGCCTCCTCGACCGGCTGGAGCGACTGGGCGAATCGAGGCTGATCGACCTCGCCGACGCACTGTCGATCGCGCCGTCGACGGCGACGCGGCTGTGCGACACGCTCGCAGAGCGACAGCTGATCGTGCGCCACCGCCGGGGTCGTGACCGAAGGGAGCTGCAGATCCAGCTGACCGGCGCGGGCACCGCCTTGCTCGAGGTGGTGCGCCAGCGCACGGTCGAGGGTTGGACGAGGGCGCTCTCTCGGATCGGCGAGGAGGAGCGGCGCCTCGTCGTGCGGATCCTCGCCCGCATCTCGTCGCCCGCGGCGAGGCCGGTCGGAGAGGGCGACACGCCCCCGACCCTCACGGCCTGAGCCTGCAGCCATTCTCGCCGTGCGGCCGTGCGGCCGTGGCCGCCGGAGAGCACCCTTCGCCGGCGAGCGCCCTTTGCCGGGGGCCTCGCCGGCGCCATGCGTGCCGGTGCCGGCGTGCTTGGCGCGTCGGGCAGCACCGTCGTCGGGCCGCTGTCTCCCGCGCCCGCAAGGGCGCCGATCAGGACGTTCGGCCCTGCAGCGGTGCGCGGAGCGCCCGTAGCGTGCAACCGTGAGCAACGGTGCGCGGAGCGCCCGTAGCGTGCAACCGTGAGCAACGGTGTACCGGTCGTGCACCGGTGGGCGGTGCTTGCCATCCTCGGTGTCAGCCTTCTCGTCGTCAGTCTCGACACCACGATCCTCAACGTCGCGATCCCCGACATCATCCGGGCGCTGCACGCGTCCTCGAGCGACCTGCAGTGGGTCGTCGACGTCTACGCGGTCGTCTTCGCCGGGCTGCTCCTCGTCTTCGGCAACATGGGAGACCGTCTCGGGCGCAAGTGGATGCTGCTCGCCGGGATCGCCGTCTTCGGCGCGGGCTCCGCGGCGTCCGCCTTCTCGGGCAGCCCCGCCCATCTGGTGGCCGCCCGTGCCTTCCAAGGGGTCGGCGCGGCGGCGATCATGCCGTCCACCCTCTCGG
>JAJYYT010000197.1 GCA_021800645.1 Actinomycetes bacterium | reverse complement strand
CGTGAGGCGCTCGCCGATCGGGGCCGAGACCGAGCGCGCCCGCGATGCCCTCGCCGAGGCCGTAGCCGGCCGGGAGGTGGCGGTGGTCTGCTCAGGGGACGCCGGGATCTACGCGATGGCTTCCCTGGTCGCCGAGCTGGCCGAGGACCATCCGGAGGTCCCGCTGCGAGTGGTGCCCGGGGTCACCGCCGCGCTGGCCTCGGCAGCGCTGCTCGGCGCCCCCCTCGGCCATGACCACGCGCTGATCAGCCTCTCGGACCTGCTCACCCCCTGGCCGGCGATCGAGCGCCGCGTTCGCGCAGCTGCCGAGGCCGACCTGGTGGTCGCCTTCTACAACCCCCGCTCGAGAGACCGGAGCTGGCAGTTGGGCCGGGCCCTGGAGATCCTCGCCGCCCACCGCCCACCGACGACCCCCGTCGGGATCGTCACCGACGCCGGTCGGTCCACCGAGTCGGTCACCATCACCGAGGTCGCCCGAGTCGACCCCACCGTGGTAGGGATGACCACGTGCGTGATCGTCGGATCCTCGAGCACCCGGCTGGTCGCGGGGCGCATGGTGACCCCGCGGGGTTACGGCAAGTGACCGTGGCGCTGATCGGTCCAGGCACCTGCTCCGGGTGCGGGGCCTGCGTGGCGACCTGCCCGACCCGGGCGCTCCGGCCGGCGCCGGGCGGGCCATCGGTCCTCGACCGGGTCTGCACGGGTTGCCTGGACTGCCTGGACATCTGCCCGGTCGACGCCCTCGCGGAGGTCGGATGAGCCCGCCGGCGGAGGTCCATCCGATCGAGGCCGAGAGCTACCGGATCCTGGGGTCCCGCATGGAGCTCGCATCGCTCCCCCCGCTCATGGCCGCAGTGACCGCCCGGGTGGCGCACGCCACCGCCGACCTCGAGCTCGCCGCCAGCTTGGTGGCCGACGAAGCCGCCCTCGCCGCCGGGGTGGACGCCCTCGCCGCCGGAGCCACCGTCGTCACCGATGTCGAGATGGTGAGGGCCGGGCTCGGCGGGATCGATGCCCGCTGCTGGATCACTACGGCTGCGGCAGCCGCGGGGTCGACCCGCAGCGCCGCCGCCATCCGCGCCGCTGTAGCCGAGGTGGCAGACGGGGCCGTGTGGGTCGTCGGCTGCGCGCCCACCGCCCTCGTGGAGGTAGTGGAGCAGGCTCGGGCCGGGCGCCTACGGCCGGCGCTCGTTGTCGGGATGCCTGCGGCTTCCAGTCGGCGGCGGCCGAGCTCGAGCAGGGCATGGTCGACCCCGAGCGGTCGGGCGTAGCGGACGTCCAGGTCGGGGTGGTCGGCTCGGGCGCGCAGGACCACCGCTGGCACGTCGGACTTGGTGTGGCCCGCCGCGTAGAGCATGAGCGGCACCACCACCACTGATCGGGCGCCGGCGGACACGATCTCGTCGAGCATCTCGAGGCGGGCCTTCACGTCGCGGATCACGAGCCCCGCGGGCTCGGGGGAGATCTGCCCGACGGTCCTTGCCAAGGTGAAGCAATACGAGTCGAGCACGACGCGCATCTGGCGGCCTGCGGGTTCCAGGTGGCATCGCCCGTGGCGCGAGCAGCGCCATGGCTGATGACCCGGGCCGCGGGCGGGTTGAGCCCGCCGAGCGAAGCGAAGCCGGGCAACCGATGGCGGGATGCTGCGGAACGGATAAGCGATCATTCAGGGGGCGCTGGGGCACTCCGGGCGCGTACGCACGACTAGCGGGTCTGCTCTCCGACGCGGTGCGCCGCCATCTCGAGCCGCGCCAGGTGGACGTCAGGGGGGCCATCGCCGGGGCGCGGAGCTGGCCGGCACCGGAGAGCCCACACGCGTCCTGGAGAGCGAGATCGAACGGCGCCGGTTCAGGCCCACCCGGGTGGAGCGGGGCCGCATCGGCCGTGCTCGGCTTGCCCAGGCGGCCCCGGTTCAGGGCCGACCGCCCAGGATTGAGAAGACGGCCGGCGTCATCGTCACGTACTCGGCGGCTCGGCCAGCCCGGCGAGGTCGATGCCGGGGTCGGCCAGGCGCGACGCATCGACCGGCCGGTCGGCTTGGAGCAGCGCCTCGATGTCGTCGCCTGCGTCCCAGACATTGGCGTTCATCGCCGCGGCTACCTTTCCGCTGCGGAGCCAGAAGCAGAGGAACGCGCCGCTTGCAGGGTCGCCGCGGAAGACGACCTCGTCGAAGGTCGGCGCCCAGCCGCGATACTCCATGCCCAGCTCGTACTGGTCGGAGAAGAAGTACGGGGTGCGGTCGTAGACGACGTCCTGGCCGAGCATGGCGCGGGCGGCGGCCGGGCCCTGGTTGAGCGCGGCCGACCAGTGCTCGAGGCGGATCCGGCTGCGGTAGCGGGGGTGGTAGGCGTTGGCGACGTCGCCCGCGGCGAAGATCTCCGGGGCACTGGTCTGAAGGTGCTCGTCGACGAGGACGCCGTTGTCGGTCGTCAGTCCGGCGGCCTCGGCCAGTTCGACCCTTGGGGTGACCCCGACCCCGACGACGACGACGCTGGCCGGTAGGACCGTGCCGTCAGAGAGCCGGACCGCTTCCACGCTCTCGGATCCGGAAATGGCTTCGATACCCGCGCCCAGGTGCAGGTCGACCCCGTGTGCTGCGTGCAGGTCGCGGTAGATAGCGCCGACCTGCGGGCCGAGGACACGTTCCAAGGGAACGGCGGCCAGCTCGACCATCGCGACGGCGGCGCCGAGTTGGCGGGCCGACGCCGCCACTTCCGCGCCGATCCACCCTGCCCCGATCACCACCACCTGTGCCGAGGGGCCGATCGCCTGGCGGAGCGCGTCAGCGTCTTCGACGCTCCGCAGATAGAGCACACCGGGAAGGTCGCCGCCCGGGACCGAGATCCGCCGCGGCGTTGCGCCGGTGGCGAGCAGCAGCCGGTCATAGCCCACCTCCTCGCCCGAGGAGAGCGTGACGGAGTGCTTGGCCGGGTCGATGGCGCTGACCAGGCTGGAGGTGCGCAGCTCGATGTCGTGCTCGTCGTAGAACCCGGCAGAATGGACCGCTGCGGCGTCGAAATCCTTTTCTCCTCGCAGGTACTCCTTGGAGAGCGGCGGGCGCTCGTAGGGGCGGCGTGCCTCGTCCCCGATCAGCACGACCCTCCCGTCGAAACCTTCGGCTCGCAAGGTCTCGGCCGCCTTGGCGCCGGCGAGGCTCGCCCCGACGATCACGAAGGTCTGCATGGCTTGTGACATGGTTCCTCCTCCTCAACCCAGCTTGCGTCCGTCCGTCACCGGCACGCCATCCCGGTCGTCCACCTGGATCGCCCGGTACCCCGCGTCGAGGCGAGTGGTGTCTTCTGTGCCCGGCAAGGCGATGTTGACGCCGGAGCGCGCCAAGATGGCCCGGAGCACCGACCGAGCCTGCGGCGCGAGCTCGGAGAGAGGCCGGTTGCGGTGACGGCGCTCCCCGAGGTCCACCTCGGCCATGTGGTCGAGCCCGATGCGTCGTGCCACGTCGATCAGCGCGGCGACGTCGATCCCATAGTCGGAAGGCAACGTCAGCCCGTCGAGCACCGGCCGCCGAGCTGCGATCTCGCCGGCGAGCGGTTGCCCGAAGCAGGCGAGATCCGGTTGGAGCAGTGCCAGGAGAGGCTTGGCCGCGAGCTCGGTGACCCTGCCGCCTTCTCTCGCCACGCCAGAGAGCGGGCGGCGGTAGGTGGCCTTCACGAAGCCGATGCTTCGGTCGCAGAGCAACGGTCCGAGCAGTCCGACGACGAAGTGTGACGAGAAGGACTGGATGTCGGCGTCCAAGAAGACCACGAGATCGCCGCGGCTCTCGGCGAGCGCGGTCGCCATCGCCGCACCCTTCCCGGGTACAGAGCCTGGGGGCACCGCCACGGGGACTACCGTGGCGCCGGCAGCGGCTGCGACCGAGGTCGTGGCGTCGGTGGAGCGGTCGTCCACGACGAGGATCTCGTCTACGAGGCGGATCTTGCCTGCGAGCTCTTCCCTGATGGTCGCCACGATGCAGCCGATCGTGGTGGCTTCATCGCGGGCGGGCAGGCACACCGAGACGGTCACGGCCTTCTTCGCCGATACGAGCGCCTCAGCCGTGAACTCCCAGTGGGAGAAGCGCCGCGGGCCAGCGTACGTGCCGGGAGTCACGGGCGGCACCCGACGAGCGAGAAGAACTCCGAACGGGTCCGCCCGTCGTCGCGGACGATCCCGACGAGCGACGAGGTGACCGTCCTCGACCCCGTGGCACGAACCCCGCGCAGCGACATGCACGCATGCTCTGCCTCGAGGACCACACCGACGCCCCTGGGATGAAGGGCCTGGTCCAACCACTGGGCGACCTGAGTGGTGAGCCGTTCTTGGACCTGAAGACGACGGGAGAAGTGGGTCACCACCCTCGCCAGCTTGGACAGACCGAGAAGCCGATCTCCTGGCAGATACCCGACGTGGGCGAGGCCCGCGAACGGCAGGAGGTGATGCTCACACAGCGAGGAGAACGGGATCGAGCGGGCCACGACCAGCTCGTCGTAGCCCTCCACGTTGGGGAAGGTGGTGGCCTCGAAGGGCTCGGGGGAAAGGAGCTCGACATACGCGCGCGCGACACGGGTCGGGGTGTCGACGAGCCCGTCCCCTTCTCGGTCGATGCCCAGCGCGTCGAGCAGCTCGGAGACCGCGCGGGCCGCCCGGTGCAGGTCGATCTCGGCCCGCGCCAGCTCGTCGGGCCTTACTCCAGCCACGGTGCGTGGTGGTGCCAGATCGGCCGGTGCCCGGGATCCCTCACGGCGCCTCGCCACGTGGAGGTGGCCGCTGGTTCCCAGGGCAGGTGTCGAGGGCGGCAACAGCTCCAGGTGCGAATTCGCGGGGTCGAGGGCGCTC
>JAJYYT010000196.1 GCA_021800645.1 Actinomycetes bacterium | reverse complement strand
CCTCGCCTCGCTCCACCGCACCTACCCCGGCATCGCCTACGACATCGTCATCGGCAACGCCGCCCAGATCTCGAGAGAGCTGGTCGCGGGCAACCTCGGGCTCGCGCTCGTCGCAGGGGACCTCGACGCGACCCAGCTCGCCTGCGAGGTCATCTTGAAGGAGCGAGTGCTCCTCGTGGCGCACCCGCACCACCCGCTCGTCGGGCGGCATCTCGACCCGGAGGACCTGCGTGGCGAGCGCTTCTTGCAGCGCGAGCGCGGCTCGGGCACCCGTGCCCTCCAGGAGGCCACCCTCTTGCAGTGGGGACTGCGCGACGTGGCTACCTCGGAGGTGTGGGGGCCCGAGACGTGCAAGCACGCAGCAGCCGAAGGGCTCGGCATCACCTTGGTCTCCGAAGAGGCGGTGAGCAGGGAGATCCAGCTCGGGTTGCTCGCGGTCCTCGACGTGGAGCCGATGCCGCCGGTAAGGCCGGTCGCCCTCGCCTACCGCAAGGACCGGCTGCTGTCTCCCGCCGAGCGCGCATTCGCGACCCTCGCCCGCGCGGTCAGCGATTGGCCGCGGGGAGACCTGGACGGGAACGCCTCGATCCTGCCGAGCTGAGCGCTCGCGCCGCGACCTTCGGGCAGTCGCTCAAGCGTCAAAGAGCGCGGCATCGAAGCGCTCCGCCAACGCGACGCAGCTCGCGTCGTCGTGGGCGAGCGACAGGTAGAGCTTGGTCCCCATCGGGTTCACGAAGACGCCACGGTCGAGCAGCCCGAGCATCGTGCGCCGGGAGCGGGCGCGGTCCGCGTGCAGCATGGAGCGGTAGCCGACGACCGGCTCTTTGGTGAAGACCACCTGCGCGAGCGGCCCGTCTCCGATGAC
This sequence comes from Actinomycetes bacterium, assembly GCA_021800645.1. The sequence continues at coordinate 3,987 of JAJYYT010000196.1, read as the reverse complement.
CTGCGCGTCCACTCTGCGGGAGTGCAGCACCGAGCGAAGCTGGGCGCGCAGGACGACCCCCAGATGGTCGAGGTGCGCGTACGTCGCAGGGTCCTGGTAGAGGTCGAGCGCGGCGAGGGCGGCCGCGGCAGAGACCGGGTTGCCTCCGAGCGTGGACGCGCTCCAGACGTAGTCGGGACGGCCCAGCCGGTCCTCCCGGAGGTGGTCCATCACCTCGCCCGACCCTCCGAACGCGCCGATCGGCAGGCCGCCGCCGAGCGCCTTACCGTAGGCGACCAGGTCCGGGGCGACGCCGTAGCGCTCCGCCGCGCCGCCGAGCGCCAGGCGGAAGCCGGTCACGACCTCGTCGAACACGAGCAGCGCTCCGACCCGCCTCGTGAGCGCCCGCAACCCTTCCAAGAACCCCGGCACGGGCGGAATGCAGCGCTGCAGCGGCTCGACGAGCACCGCTGCGATGCGGGCGGCGTCGCGCTCGACGATCCGTGAAGTCGCGACGAGGTCGTTGAACGGCGCGACCAGGACCGTGCCCTCCACCGCCTCCTGGACGCCCGCGCTCGTCGCCACCGGACGCGGGAGGTCGACCGAGCCGTCGGGGAACAGGCTCGTGACCCCGACGTCGCTCGACCCGTGGTACGCGCCTTCGAATTTGACCACGACCGGGCGCCCGGTGTGGGCGCGCGCGAGCCGGACGCAGTACATCGTGGCCTCCGATCCCGACGCGCAGAACCTCAGCCGCTCGCACCAGGGGAGGAGGCGCTGGAGGGTCTCGGCCAGGGCGAGCGACCGCTCGGAGACGCAGGCGAAATTCGTGCCGCTGGGTAGCTGTTCGGCGACCGCCCGCACGACGGCGGGATGCGCATGGCCGGGCAGGACCGACCCCCAGCCCATGGAGAAGTCGAGGAGCTCGCGCCCTGTGGCGTCCCACACTCTGCTCCCTGTCCCGCGGGCGAGCACGACCACGCGCTCGGCGGGGAAGTCGAACTCCCCGTTCGATCCGGCGGGGTGCACGGCGAGGGCGCGCGCTGACGGGCGCGCCGTCGCCTGGGTCACGACGCGGCGATCGGCGTCGAACCGTTCGGGTGCGGGAGCGTCCGCTCCGGCGGGCCGTCGTAGAAGTCGGGCCCCTGCATCGCGAGCGACAGCGGCTGGACCATCGCCGCGCCTGCAGAGGCGCGCCAGCCGACCTCGCGGGTCGACTCCTCGATCATGTGCGCGCACAGCGACGCGGTTCGCGCCACGAGGAAGAGGGCCTTGATCTGCACCGGCTCGAACCCCATGTCGAGACCGATGCAGCCCATCGCGCCCGGACCGTTCAGGTAGAGGCGGCGTCCGAAGACTCCCTCGGTCGCGTCCTCCATCGCGCGCGCGACGGCCACGTAGTCGCCGGCGATGTCCAGCTCCTCGGCGAGGCCGAGCAGGCGGGCGGTCCTCGGATCGCGAATGTGCTGAGGGTGGTGGAACCCCGGCATCGACTCTCGCCGGGCCCGCATCTCCGCCACCGTGCGTCGCGCGGCCTCGGCCACGTCGACGTGCTCGGCGGCGGCGCGCTCTGCGACCCCGAGGAACATCTGCGCAGGACGGTCGGCGGTGCCGTGGAGCCGCCCGATCGCGGCCATGCCCGCGGCGACGGCCGCGCTCAGCTCCGCGCCGCCCGAGGTCGCGAAGCGCACGGTCGCCGACGACGGCGACATCGCGTGCTCTGCGAGGCTCACCATCATGGCGTTGGTCATCGCGGCGTGCGCGGGGCTCGGGAGCTCGGCGCGCAAGATGAGGTAGGTCATCGAGCCGAAGTCGATGTTGCCGGTCAGCTCGTTCACGTCGTAGCCGCGGACCACGATCCGGTCGCGGGTCTTGTAGGCGATGCCGGTCCGCCAGCGGAACGGCTGTGGCTCGTGGGGCTCCGACTTCTCCGTCGTCGAGCTCGCGTTGGTCACGTTCTCCTCCTTGTCATGTCAGCGCTTCTCGCTCACGTCATGTCAGCGCTTCTCGCTCACGTCATGTCACGCCTTCTCGGTCATGCCGGCAGCCTCCGGGAAGTACCGCCGGTCGGGATCGAGGACCTCCCGCAGCAGGTCCAGCTGGCTCGCAGGCGGCTGGGAGACCACTGCGACGTCCTCGGGCACCACCGGCACGAACTGCATCCGATCGAGCACGTCGTCGACGGACACGCCCGGCATCAGCGCCGCCAGCCGGAGCCGGCCCTCGTCGTCGTCGCCTTCGAGCACGCAAAGGTCGGTGAGCACGGTCACCGACATCGGCGGCAGGCCCGCAGCCCGCCGGGCTCCGGGACCGCTCAGGAACCCCGGGCTCGTCACGAAGTCGCAGCGGGCGGGGAAACGGCGCCGTTCGTGGGACATCAGCACCACGAGCCGACGGCAGCTCGACGCGATGTCGTTCGCGCCGCCGCTGCCGGGGAGCCGGCGCCGCTTGCCGTCGTCGCCCTCCACCCAGGTCGAATTGATGTTGGCCCGCTCGTCCACCTGCGCGCCGCCGAGGAAGCCGACGTCCACGAGCCCGCGCTGGACGAAGCCGCCCAGGACCTCGAGCAGCGAACCCAGCCGGCTGGGCGCGTGCATGAGGCGCGGGTCCACCACCGACATCGGGGTCGGCAGCACCGTCGGGAAGACGACGCCGCTCTCGATGATGAGCTGGACCCTCGGAGCGTGGGTCCGCTGGGCGACCAGCGCCGCCAGCAGGGGGAGCCCGGTGCCGACGATGACGCACTCTCCGTCGTGGACGCGCCGGGCCGCCTCGAAGACGAGGAGCTCGCGGTTCGTGGCCGGCTCGCTCACAGCATCGTCTCCATCGTGATCGTCTCCATCGTGATCGTCTCCATCGTCGAGACGAGCTCGGCGCGCACCGTCCCTGCCGGGTCGCGACGAGCGAGGAACCCGTCGAAATCGGCGACCGCCCGCACGTGCTCGTCGAGCCAGCGCCGGACGTCGGCGTCACCGGCGCGTGCCACCGACTGGTACTCGACGATGTCGTCCTCGCTGAAGTCGTAGCGTCGGTAGACGGAGGTCGGGAACGCGCCGAAGGGCTGGACGACGACCGCGCCGACATAGGCCGAGGGGAGCGAGACCTGCTCGGGCCGCCGGGACACCTCGTGGTCCTCCACCAGCTCCTCGCAGGTGACGATCGTCACCGCGGAGGCCTTCGCCATCTCGATCTCGTGGCTCGTCACCCCCTCGATGATCACGTTGCCCCGCGCGTCGGCGGCGTGGACGTGCAGGAGCGACACGTCGGGCCGAGCCTTGCGCAGGAGCACCACCGGCTGTCCCGCCCAGGGGTCGACCGCTGCCGCCATGCTGCCTCTCGGGGTCCCGTCGGCCGGCGGCGCCATGTCGCTGCCCAGCAGGCTGAGCGTCGGGATGAACGGCAGTCCGAGGGACCCGGCCAGGAACCGCGTCACCATCGTGAGGTGGCTGTGGTCCTCGACGACGATCTCGCCGCGCTCGACGGCCCGGCGCCAGGCGAACAGGGTGCCGTACCGCTCGAGGTTGCCGCTCCCCTGCTCGGTACGGACCACGAGGCCCGCGGCGACGAGGATGTCGGCGGGCAGCGAGAGGTTGCAGCCCATGAGGACCAGCCCCCCGACCCCCTGGCGCACGATCTCGTGGACGAGCGCCATGGGGCAGCGGTTGATGTTCTGGCCTCCCATGCCGACGATCGATCCCGGCAGGACGAACCGGCGCACGGCCTCGGCCGCGGACATCACCTTGTCGTCGTTGGACGCAGAGCCGCACTTCTCGTCGGCCCCAGAGGACGCAGCGGATGCAGCGGCCGCAGCGGCCGCAGCGGCGAAGGACGCGGCCGTTCCCCCTGCGCCGCGTGTGCCGTCGAGGCGAGCGGTTCCGTCGGGGCGAGTGGTGCCGTCTAGTACGTCACGCATGCCGACTTCCAGTCCGTGTAGAAGTCCCAGACCTGCGGGGCGATCTCGGGCGGTCCGTACGCAGAGGCCTTCACACCCCCGTGGGGCATGTGCGA
>JAJYYT010000195.1 GCA_021800645.1 Actinomycetes bacterium | reverse complement strand
CAAAGGTTCCCTCGTAACGACGCTCCTGACGAAGGCCGCGTCCCAGGTGATCGACCAGGGCGCCGGCAGATAGCACAGCGGGAGGCGGATCCCGCACGCGTCGCGGCCAGCTCCTATTCCGCCTGCCAGCCAAGGACATTGCCCCGCCGAGGACCGACCTGAAGCAGGTCCTCGGCGGGCAAGTCCTCAGAGCCCGAGCGGGTCGTACCTGCGGTCCCGCAGCGACGATCCCCAGGGGAGGTACGCCGACACGACCCACTTCGGAGCCTCCGCGATCTCGGTGATCCTGAGGCGTGCCGCCAGGACGCGAGCACGGACCCTCTGGACCGGCTCGACCCGGTCGCGCGACGACACGCAGTCGATGAGCGCGCGGGTGGCGTCCTTCACCCAGGTCATGATTGGAGGCGGAACGCGCCGTCGAGAGCGCTCTCGCCGGCGGTCGCGTACACCTCGCCGCCGTCCCCGGCGAGCGTGACAGGGGCAGTGTCGCGTCCCCAAACGTGCCGCAGCGTGCAGTCGGAGAGGTCGGTCGTACGCGCGCTCGTCCTCTTCACACTGGGCCGATCCCCTCGCGGGGCACCTCGCCGTCGATCACGAAAGCGTCGCTGCTCGTCGGGCGTCAATGCGCGGGCTGTCCACGCTTCTGCAGCCGGTCGAGGAGGATGGCGCCGATCAGCACGGCACCCGTGACGACGTTCTGCCAGAAGTCGGACACGCCGAGCAGATTGACCCCGTTGCCGAGCACCGCGATCACGAGAACGCCCACCACCGTACCGGAGAGACCTCCCACACCTCCGAACAGGCTCGTACCGCCAAGGAGGACCGCCGCCCCCGCGATGAGCGCGATGGTCGTGCCGTCGGTCGGGGTGGCCGCGGCAAGGCGGCTCGCGTTCACGACCCCCGCGAGCGCGCCGCAGAACCCGGCGATGCCGTACACCGAGACCGTCACCGTGCGCGTTGGGATGCCGGCAAGGCGAGCCGCTTCACGGTTGCCTCCCACCCCGAAGACCGCGCGCCCAAAGTGCGTCCAGCGCAGGACGAACGCGCCGACGGCGATGGCGAGGACCAGGGTCACCACCGGCATCGGGATGCCCCACAACGTGCCGTTGCCGAACGACGAAAGCGTCGTGCTTGTGATCGTCTCACTGGCACCGTTCGTGACGACGTCGACGATCCCGTAGAAGAGGGTCATCGTGCCGAGCGTGGCGACGAAGAAATTGACCCCGAAGACGCCGATCAGCACCCCGTTCGACAGTGCGCCGATCGTGAAGCCCCCGAGGAGCACGATCACGACAGCGGGGATGGCGGGGACTCCGGCGTGGACGAGCCCGTAGAGGACCTCCTCGGAGAGGGCCATCATGGCACCGATCGACAGGTCGAAGCCGGCGGAGATCATCACGAAGGTCATGCCCACCGCGACGATGAAGAGGGGCGCATTGGAGACGAGGACGTTCTTCAGGTTGCCCGCAGTGAGGAATGTCGACTCGGTCGCGGCGAGCAGGACCACGAGGACCACGAGCGCGATCGAGGCACCGAGGAAGCTGCGCATCCGTCCGTGGGCCCATCGGGCCGCCCCGAGGGCGGCATTGAGCCGTTCGGGTGCACTGCTCGTCACGCGGCCGCGCCGCTTGCCTTCCGGAGCGCTCGGTCCGACCGGCGCGTCGAGGGCTCGTGGCGTGGCCGGCGCTGAGATCTGGTCGGTCATGACGTCCTCTTCTCGAGAGAGCGGTCGGTGGCGCCTCGAGCCGGTCCTGCGGCTGCGAGGAGCGCAGCTCCCGAAGCGAGCGCGAGAAGCTCCTTCTCGCTGGCCGACGCGGCGTCGACCTCGGCGACCACGACGCCTCTCGAGACGACGATCACGCGATCGCAGGCGTCGAGAAGCTCGCGCATGTCCGAGGAGACCATCAGCGCGCAGTTCTCGTCCGACATGACCTGCCGGCGGATGAGGGCATGGATCTCGTCGCGCGAGTGCACGTCGACCCCGCGGGTGGGGTCGTCGAGCAGCCAGACGGTCGGACGGGCGAGCAGCCATCTTCCGACGACCACCTTCTGCTGGTTGCCTCCCGAAAGCGTGCTCACGAGGGCGCTCGGATCGGACGGGCGGATGCGCAGGTCCTCGATGATCGCCTCGGCGCGCCGCTTGTTGCGACGCTGCGGGAGCGGCGTCAGCGCGATCGAGCCGTGGTTGGACATGGTGAGGTTGAACTCGACGGACTGGCTGCGCACGAGCCCGTCCCTGCCCCGGTCTCCCGAGACGTACGCGATGCCCCGACGGATCCGCCTGCGCAGCGAGGCCTTCGTGACGTCGTGCGAGCGCACGCGCACGGATCCCGAGAGCTTCGGAACGCGGCCGAGGACGGCCGGAAGGACATCCTCGGCGCCGGAGCCGGGGAGCCCGAAGACGCCGACGACCTCACCGGCTCCGATGCGCGCGTCGAGCCCTCGGAGCCTGGGGGTCGTGATCCCCGCGAGCTCGAGAACGGTCGGTCCGTCCCGGGGGCGCGCGCTCGAGCCGGGCGCCATGACGTCGTGCCCGACGATGAGCGATGCGAGCTCGCGCGGCGAGGTCCGGTGCGCGGGCAGCTCCGCCACGATCGTTCCGTCGCGCATCACCGAGACACGGTCCGCGATCTCGGTGATGTCATCGAGCCGTTGGGAGATGAACGCGATAGCCCGCCCTTGCGCGCGCAAGGAGTCGATCACCTCGAACAGCCGCTCGACGTCGCGCATGCCCAGTGCGCTCGTCGGCTCGTCGAAGACGATGACCGCGGCGTCGTGCGCGAGCGCGCGTGCGATCGAGACCAGCTGCTGGCTTGCCAGGTTCAGGCGCGCGACCTCTGCGGACGTCGGGATCCTGCCCTCTGGGTCGACGCGGGCGAGCACCTCCGCGGCCCGCTGCTCGAGCCTCTGCCACGACACGAGCCGGTGACGTGAAGGGAGCGCGCCGAAGAAGACGTTCTCCGCGACGCTCAGGTGCGGGACGAGTGGCAGCTCCTGGGGGACCGCCGCGATCCCTGCCCGGAGGGCGTGTGCGGGGCTGGGGAACCGTGCGAGACGCCCCTGGACCTGCAGCGATCCGCGGGTCGGCCGATGTGCGCCATAGACCACCTTCATCAGCGTCGACTTCCCCGAGCCGTTGGAGCCTGCGAGCGCGTGGACCTCGCCGGCCCGCAGGTCGAAATCGACGCACCGCAAGACGCGCTGGCCCGCGAAGTCCTTCTCGATCCCCCGCAGCGAGAGGGCAACGGGTGGCGCAGCCGTCGTCGATGTCATGCCACTCGAGCGACCCCTTCGGTCACGCCGCCTTTCGTCACGCCTTTTGCACTGCCGCCAGATTTGCCGGCGGCTTCAGCTTCCCCTTCGCGATCTCCGCGAGCGCTCTTGCCCACGGCACATAGGACTTCAGGTTCTGCTTGGTGATCAGCATCACAGGGGGTGTGACCACGAGAGGGACCTTCTTGCCCGCGACGAGGTCCTTCACCATGGTCAACGCGACGAGCCCCTCGTTGTAGGGCTCCACGTCGATCGTGGCTGTGATCTCCCCCTTCTCGACGGCGGTGATGCCTGTCTCGTTGCCCTGCTGGCCGACCACGACTGCCTTCACACCGGCGGCTTTCAGCGAGTGAAAGGCGCCGATCGCGGCACCGTCGAAGTAGGCCATGACCGCGCCGACCCTGTCGTGGTACTTCGTGAGCGCGTCCGCGACGGGCCCGGCTGCGCCTGCGATGTTGTCTGTCACGTCGGACACTGTCTCGAGCCAGTGGATGCCAGGATGTCCCTTCGTCACGTCGGCCCGCTCCGAGGCCATGAAGGCATGCAGCGACGGCACCGGCGCGGCGATGTCGACGCCGAGGACGTTGCCCTTGCCACCCAGCTTCTTGTCCACGAAGGCGGCAGCGAGCTTCGCCCCCTCGTTCACGATGTTCTGGTTGAGGTCGGCGCTGTAGGGGTAGATCTTGGCGGGCGTCGGTTGTTCGAGTGTCGGGACCGCGTTGTAGCCGAGCACGACGATGCCGGCCTTCCTCGCGGCGGTGAGAACCGGAACGAGCGGCGGCCCCGCGAGAGGGAACACCACGATCGCCTTCACCTTCTCGTTGATGAACTGCTGGATGTCGGAGACCTGCTTGCCGACTGTGAGGGCCGCGTTCAACGACTTGACGGTGATGCCCTCACGTGCCGCTGCGGTCGTGAGCACCGCCTGGAATTCGTTCAGGACGGGCTGGGTCCCCTGCGGATTGGAGAACCCGATCGTGTACCCCTGCGGCGGCGCCTTGCGCGCCGCGCCTGCGCTCCCACCCCCGACCGCGGCGAGTGCGCACGCCGTCGCGAGCGCAACTGCACCGGCCAGGAGCGGTCGCCCGAAGAGTGCTCGACGACACATGTCTACCTCCCCCTGCCGTCCGAAGTTCATGCGATCCGGATGTGGACCCCGAAACCTTGGCGGACCGGCCATGCGATTGGAAGAGCGGCACGGCAAATGTACCCGAACGGGTGACAGCGAGCCGCCGTGCCTCACCTCTCGTCACGCCCGAAAGTACCCGTTCGGGGGATACCGCCGCCCCGCCCGACGGCGCTTTGCTTGCCGTGTGGCCAGCGCAGCAGTCTTCCGCACGCCGTCGGCGCGTGAGCGTCGAGCCGTGAGGGCGTCCTCGGGCAGGCCTGGCGTCGCCGAGCCCGTCACCCTCGTCCAAGCCGTCGGCGCGGCACTGGAGGACGAGCTTGCGGCGGATCCTCGAGTGGTGCTGCTCGGAGAGGACATCGGCCGGATCGGTGGCGTGTTCCGGGCGACGGCCGGGCTCCAAGCCCGCTTCGGGGAGCACCGGGTCATCGACACGCCGGCCTGCGAAGCCGGGTTCGTCGGAGCGGCTGTGGGCCTGTGCCTGGCCGG
>JAJYYT010000002.1 GCA_021800645.1 Actinomycetes bacterium | reverse complement strand
GGTCCGGGGGCTGGCGGCGCAGGGCTGGCGCGTCGTCGCCGTCGACCGGTGCGAGGACGACCCGGTCGTGCCGTACCGGCTGGCCTCCAGGGCGGAGCTCGAGGCCGTGGTGGAGGAGGCCGGGGACGACGTGGTCGCGGCGATCGCGGACGTGCGCGACCTCGAGGCGCTCGAAAGGATCGTCCTCGACGCCGAGGCGCGCTGGGGAGGGGTGGACGCCGCGGTCGCCGCCGCGGGCGTCGTCGCGGGCGGTGCGCCGGCCTGGGAGGTCCCCGTCGAGGTCGAGCGGGCCGTCCTCGACGTCGATCTCGGGGGCGTGCTCACGCTCGCACGTGTCGCGATCCCGGCGATGCTCCGGCGGCCGCAGCCGCGGCGGGGCCGGTTCCTCGCCGTGGGCTCCGCGGCGGACACGAGAGGGCTGCCGTCGCTCGCCGCCTACTGCGCGGCGAAGTCCGCGGTCGCGGGCTTCGTCCGCGCGCTCGCGGTGGAGCTCGGTGACCAGGGGATCACCGCCAACGCGGTCAGCCCGGGATCGACCGGGACGGCGGTCCTCGAGGCGTCGGCCGACCTCTACGGGCTTTCCTCGGCCGCCGTCTTCGCCGACCAGCAGCCGATCCGTCGCCTGCTCGCACCGGAGGAGATCGCGCGCGTGCTCGTCTTCCTTGCGGACGGGTGCTCGGGCGGCATCACCGGCGCGGTGGTGCGCGTCGACGGTGGGCTTTCGCTCTGAGCGCTCTGAGCCGCCCCCACCGGTCCGGGCGGCCGGCGGCGTCGGCGTCCTCGATCCCGCGGCGCTCGGCGTGCGGCCCGACGAGCCGTTCCCCCAAGGGGTACGAGTAGACCTCGCGCCGGACGTCCGCTGCCTTGCGCCGGGGGTCCTGTTCGGGGGGACGCCGCCGCGCGTGGTGCGTCTCGGCCGACGCGGCGCCGAGCTGCTGGGCGCGCTGGAGCGCGGGCCGGTCAACGGGACGGCGTCGGCCCGGCTCGTCCGCAGGCTGACCGACGTGGGCATCGCGATCCCGCGCCCGTGCGGAGCCGACGTCGCGCACGCAGCGACCCACGACGTGACGGTCGTCGTCCCGGTGCGCGATCGCCCCGCCGAGCTCGCCGGTTGCCTGGAATCGCTCGGGAGCCGCCACCGAGTCGTCGTCGTCGACGACGGGTCCCTCGACCCGGCCGCGGTGGCCGCGATCTGCCGTGAGCGCGGCGCAGACCTGGTCCGAAGGGAGGTGCCGGGGGGCCCCGCCGCGGCGCGCAACGCCGGGCTGCGCGCCGTCAGCTCCGAGCTGGTCGCGTTCGTCGACAGCGACTGCCTGCCGGGGCCTTGCTGGATCGAGGGGCTCTCAGCGCACTTCGTCGACCCGCTCGTCGCGGGCGCAGCTCCGCGCATCGTGCTGCCGGCCGGGTGGAGGGGCTCCTCGCTCATGGACCTGGGCCGCAGCGCTGCCCCCGTCCACCCCGCAAGCAGGGTCCCCTACGTCCCGGCGGCGGCCGTCGTGCTCCGGCGCGCCGCGCTGGGCGCAGGCTACGACGAGCGGCTCCGCTACGGCGAGGACGTGGACCTCGTGTGGCGCCTCGTCGAGGCCGGCTGGAGGATCCGCTACGTGCCCGACGTCGAGGTCGCGCACCGGGATCCTGTGGAGATCCTGCAGCGTCTCAGGCGACGCTTCTTCTACGGAACCTCGGTCGGTCCGCTCGCGCGGGCGCACCCGGGCACGCTCGGCCACCTCGTCGTGGGCGTCGGGCCCGCGTGCGCCGTCTGCTGCCTCCTCCTGGGCGCTCCGGGCCTCGCAGCGCTCGCATGGGCGGCCACGGCGGCGCACCTCGCCCGGCGTCTCCGCCCCTTTGGGACCAAGAGCCGCTTCGCCCTCGCGCTCTCGAGCGTCCAGGTGCTCCACGCGTGGGTCGGGCTCGGCAGGTGGTGCACCACCTTCGGCGTGCCGCTGCTGGGTGCCTCGGCGCTCGGGTGGCGCACGCGCCCGGCTCGCCGGGCACGTCGGGCGCTGGCGGTGCTCGTCGGCTCGGCGCTGCTCGCCAGACTCGTGGGCGAGCGCGGAGGGGACCGGCGCGTGGTGGTGGACGACTGCCTGGGCGGGCTCGCCTACGGCTGCGGGGTGGTGGCCGGCTGCGCGCGCGCCGGCGTCGTGGGCCCGTTGCTCCCGCGGATCGCCCGCCAGACCTTCTCCGGGGTGGCGGGCATGTCGAGGTGGCGCACGCCGAGGTGAGCGAGCGCGTCGACCACCGCGTTCTGGACCGCAGGCGTCGAGCCGATGGTGGCGGACTCCCCGATGCCCTTCACGCCGAGCTCGTTGCGCGGCGTCGGGGTCTCCATCGTCGCCGTCTCGAAGCTCGGGAGCTCCGTGGCGCTGACGAACAGGTAGTCCGCGAGGCTCGTGGTGAGGGGGTTGCCCAGCTCGTCGTAGCGGAACTCCTCCAGCAGCGCCTGCGCCGCCCCCTGGGCGAGCCCGCCGTGGACCTGTCCCTCGGCGAGCAGCGGGTTCACGATGCGGCCGGCGTCGTCGAGCGCGACCATGCGGCGCAGGGCGACGCGTCCGGTCTCGACGTCCACCTCCACCACCGCCAGGTGCGCCCCGAAGGGGAACGTCGGCCCGGGCGAGGGGTAGTCCACCTCGGAGAGCAGCGGCATGCCCTTCTCGATCGCCGCGGCCGCGAGCTCCCCCCAGCTGCGCCTCGAGGCGGGCGACCCCGCGACCTGCAGACCGGTGCCGTCCTGGGCGACGACGTCGTCCGCGGAGGCCTCGAGGAGCTGCGCGGCCAGCTCCTCGGCCGCATCGAGGACCTCGACCGCAGCCTTCCTCGCGGCCATGCCTCCCATCTGCAGCGAGCGCGAGCCGTAGGTGCCGACGCCGCGGGCGACGAGGTCGGTGTCGGAGTGGACGAACACGACGTCATCGAGCGGGACCCCGAGCTCGTCGGCGACGAGCATCGACCACGCGGTGTCGTGGCCCTGGCCGTGGGGCGAGGTCCCCGTCTTCACGACGACCTTGCCGTCGGGGCGCACCTCGACCGAGGAGAACTCGCTTCCCGGGACGCCGTTGGTGATCTCGACGTAGACCGACAGCCCGATGCCGAGCTGGACGGGCTCGCCCGACTCGCGTCGCGCCCGCTGCTCGGTGCGCAGCTCCTCGTAGCCCGCGACCTCGAGCAGCCTCGCCAGCGCGGCGTCGTAGTCGCCGATGTCGTACTCGGTGCCGGTGGCGTTGGTGTAGGGGAACGGGTCGGTCCCCCTCACGAGGTTGCGCCGGCGCACCTCCGCGGGGTCGATCCCGACCTCGGCCGCGAAGATGTCCATCGCCCTCTCGATGGCGGCGGTGGCCTCGGGCCGCCCGGCGCCGCGGTAGGCCACGACCGGCGTCGTGTTCGTGACGACGGAGGTGAAGTGGCACTCGGCCTTGTCGATCGCGTAGGTGCCGGTGAGCATCATGCGCGTGAACATCGGCAGGAAGGCGCCGAGGGCGGGGTAGGCGCCGGAGTCCTGGACGATCTCCAGGCGGTAGGCCAGGACGCGCCCGTCGCGCGACCCGCCGATCGTGACCTGCTGGAACTGCGCGCGTCCGTGACCGAGGCTCACCATGGACTCCGAGCGCGTCTCGACCCAGCGGACCCGACGCCCGAGCCGCCGCGCGATCGCGGCGACGAGGACCTCTTCTGGGTACGTCGCCGACTTCGAGCCGAAGCCGCCGCCGACGTCCGGCGAGACGACGTGCACCGCCGCGGTCTCCAAGCCGAGCTGGCGGGCGATCGCGTCCCGCAGCGCGAAGGGTGCCTGGCTCGAGGCGAAGACCGTGAGCCGTCCGTCGGCCTCGACGCGAGCGGCCGCCGCGCGTACCTCGAGCGGGCAGGGCGCGAGGCGCTGGTTCACGATGCGCTGGCTGACCACGACCTCGCAGCCCTCGAAGAGCGACTCGTCGCGCTCGAACGACGGCTCGAAGGCGACGTTGGTCCCCGCCTCGTCGAACAGCGCCACGGTCCCGCTGAGCGCCTCTTCGGGGTCGACCAGGGCCGGCAGCGGCTCGTAGTCGACCTCGATCAGCTCGAGGGCGTCGACCGCCTCGGCTAGGGTCTCTGCGACGACGGCGGCGACCAGGTCGCCGACGAAGCGGACCTTGCCGTCGCAGAGCAGCGGACGCGCCATGCGTGCATCGATCACGGGCAGCTCGGGGGCGAGCGGCGGGAGACCGAGGTCGGCACCGGTCAGGACCTCCACCACCCCTGGCGCGCCGGCCGCCGCCGAGACGTCGAGACGCCCGACACGTGCGTGGGCGAGCGGTGAGTGGAGGAAGCCGACCCAAAGCGCAGAAGGGAGGTCGAGGTCGGCGACGTAGGAGCCGCCGACGGTGAGGAACTTCGGGTCCTCCTTGCGGAGGACGCGGTTGCCGAGGATGCTCACAGCCTCTCCCGTGGTCGCGTGCCGGTGGCGCAGCTTACCGTTGCCGCTCGGCTCGGAGGAGGGGGGTTAACCTCGTGCCCCGTGGCCTTCCCCTCCGATCTCGAGATCGCACGCGGCGCCTGCTTGAAGCCGCTGCAGGAGATCGCGGCGACGATGGGGATCGGCGAGCACCTGCTGGAAGCCTACGGGCCTGCGGTCGCCAAGATCCGGCTCGAGGCGATCCAAGAGCTCGCCGACCGTCCGAAGGCGAAGTACGTCGTGGTGTCGGCCGTCACCCCGACGCCCCTCGGCGAGGGCAAGACGACCACCACCGTCGGCTTGGGCCAGGCGATGCGCCACATCGGCAAGCAGGCGACGGTCGCGATCCGCCAGCCGTCGATGGGCCCGACCTTCGGGATCAAAGGCGGGGCGGCGGGAGGCGGCTACAGCCAGGTCGTCCCGATGGAGCTCTTGAACCTCCACCTCACCGGCGACTTCCACGCGGTCACCGCCGCCCACAACCTCCTCTCTGCGATCGTCGACAACCACCTCTACCAGGGCAACGCGCTCGGGCTCTCCCTGGAGGACATCGTCTGGCGGCGAGTCCTGGACGTGAACGACCGTTCGCTTCGGAACGTCGTGATCGGCCTGGGCCCCCGCGAGGACGGCGTCACCCGCCAGGCCGGTTTCGACATCACCGCGGCCTCCGAGGTGATGGCGATCTTCGCCCTCGCCACGTCGCTTCAGGACCTGCGGGCCCGCCTCGGGCGGATCGTCGTCGGCTACACGGGCTCCGGCACCCCGGTCACCGCCGAGGAGCTGAGGGCCGCCGGCGCGATGGCCGTCTTGCTGCGCGACGCGCTCAAGCCGAACCTCCTGCAGACCTTGGAGCACACGCCCGTCCTGGTCCATGCAGGGCCCTTCGGGAACATCGCCCACGGCAACAGCTCGATCCTCGCCGACCAGATCGGCATCAGAGCCGGCGACTTCCTCGTGACCGAGGCCGGCTTCGGGGCGGACATGGGCGCGGAGCGGTTCTTCAACATCAAGTGCCGCACCTCGGGCCTCGCCCCGGACGCCGCCGTCGTCGTCGCGACCGTCCGGGCGCTGAAGGCCCACTCGGGCAACCACCGCATCGTGGCCGGGAGACCCCTCCCCGAGGCGCTCCTCGCCGAGAACCCCGACGAGGTGCACGAAGGCGGCGCGAACCTGCGCAAGCAGATCGAGAACATCCAGATCCACGGCGTGACCCCGGTCGTCGCCGTCAACGCCTTCCCGACCGACCATCCCTCCGAGTGGTCGGCCGTCGCGGAGATCGCGGCATCGATGGGGGTGAGGAGCGCCGTCTGCCACCACTTCACCGAGGGGGGCGCCGGCGCGGTCGAGCTGGCGGAGGCCGTCGTGGAGGCGGCCGAGGAGCCCTCCCGGTTCCAGATGCTCTACCCCGACGACATGGCGCTGCGTGACAAGATCTACACGGTCGCGACCAAGGTGTACGGCGCAAAGGACGTGTCGTACTCGCCCGACGCCGCACGCGCGCTCGACCGCTACGAGTCGGCCGGGTTCGGGCACCTTGCCGTGTGCATCGCGAAGACCCATCTTTCGATCTCCTCGGACCCCGCCCTGAAGGGCGCCCCGACGGGGTGGACCCTTCCGGTCCGAGACGTGCGCGCTTCGGTCGGCGCGGGCTTCGTGTACCCGATCTGCGGGGAGATCCGCACGATGCCCGGGCTCGGGAGCAACCCCGCCGCGTTCTCGATCGACCTCGACGCCGACGGCGAGATCGTCGGGCTGTCCTAGCCCGTCCTGCTTCGGCGGCCTCGCGTGACGGCGCTCATCCTCGACGGGCGGTCTCGCAGAGACGAGATCCTCGAGTCCCTGCGCGCCGAGCTGGAAGCTTCCGGCCGGCCACAGGTCAGCTTCGCCACGGTCCTGGTCGGCGACGACGAGGCGAGCATGCGCTACGTGGCGCTGAAGCACAGGGCCGCTGAGCAGGTCGGCATCCGCGTGCGAGCCGTCCGGCTCCCCCGTTCGGCACCCCAGGCGCATGTCGAAGAGGCGCTCCTCGCCCTGTCCTCCGACCCGTCTGTGCACGGCATCCTGCTGCAGCTGCCGCTCCCGGCGGGCCTCGACGAGGCGGCCGCCGCCTCCTGCATCGATCCCCGCAAGGACGTCGACGGGATGACCGCCTTCTCGCTGGGCCGGCTCGTGCAAGGCCGTGGCGCCCATCGGCCGTGCACGGCCGCCGGGGTGCTGGACCTGCTCCGCCGCCACGGCATCGACCTCTCGGGACGCCGCGCCGTCGTCGTCGGGCGGGGGTCGCTCGTCGCCATCCCCCTGGCGCTCATGCTGGCGGGCGCACAGAGCGCGGGCGGTGAGGGGTGCGCGGCGGTCACGGTGACCGACGCCGACGCGCCCGACCTGGCCGAGGTGTGCCGCGCCGCAGATCTCGTCGTGTCCGACGTCGGCCGCCCCCGCCTGGTGCGGGCGGAGTGGATCAAGCCCGGTGCGACCGTCGCGGACGTCGGGGTGTCCTTCGTGGATGGCAAGCTCGTCGGCGACGTGGACCCGAAGGTGGCCGAGGTCGCCGGGGCGCTCGTGCCGAACCCCGGCGGGGCGGGTCCGATGACCGTCGCCCTGCTCCTGCGCAACACCCTGGACGCCGCGAGGTCGGCGGGCGTGCTCGGCGAGGCGCAGGAGAGGTAGGGGAGAGGCAGAGGCGAGGCCGAGGAAAGGGAGAGGCAGAGGAGATGGAAGCGACGGTCATCGACGGGACGGCGGTCTCGCACGCGCTGCGGGCCAGGTTGCTCGGCGAGCTGGCCGCGGTGCGCGCCTCGGAGGTGGAGCCGGGGCTGGCGAGCGTGGTGGTGGGCGACGACTACGCCGCGCACGCCTACGAGCGCCGGCTTCGCCGCCTTGCAGGAGCCCTGGGCCTTCGGTTCCAGCCCGAGCGGCTACCTGCCGACGCGGAGCTCGCCGAGGTGCTCGCCACCGTCGGAAAGCTGAACGCCGACCCGAGGATCAGCGGGATCCTCGTCCTGCGCCCCCTGCCCGCCCACCTCTCGGAGCTGGAGCTGTACCGCACGCTCGACCCGCTGAAGGACGTCGAGGCGGTCCACCCCGCCAACGCCGGCTTGATGGCGCGCGGCACGCCGCGGTTCGTGCCCTCCACGCCGGCCAGCTGCTTCTGGCTTCTCGACGACTACTTCGGCCGCACCGGGCGCGACCCGAGGACCGCTCTCGAGGGCAGGACGGTGGTCGTCGTCGGCAGGAGCCACAACGTCGGCAAGCCTGCGGTCTGGCTCGCCTTGGACCGCGGGGCGATCGTCGTGAGCTGCGATGAGCACGCCTCTCGGGCAGGGAGGCTGGCCGAGTTCACCCGCCAGGCGGACGTGCTGATCGTGGCGGCCGGCTCTCCTGGGCTCGTCACCGGCGACATGGTGAAGGACGGCGTGATCGCGATCGACGTGGGCATCAACCCTGTGGTGGCGGAGAGCGGGCGGGTGCACCTCGTCGGCGACCTCGACTTCGACAGCGTGGCCGGGCGCGCGGAGGCGCTCACCCCGGTCCCCGGCGGGGTCGGGCCCGTCACCGACGTCTGGCTGGTGCGCAACGCGGTCCTCGCGTCGGTCGTCCAGCACACGACGCTGGCCATCGGGCCCTGGCCGACCGACTGATCGGCCGCGGACGCCACCCTGGGCGGTGCGCGACGTCTGGGCGGCGCGCGACGTCTGGGCGGTGCGCTACCCCTGGGCGGCGAGCTGGCGGTCCAGGTCCCCGAGCACCCTGTAGCAGCCGAGGACCTGGGCGATGCTGGCGTTCGGCTCCCGCCCCTCGGTGACGGCTGCGACGAACTCGCGGTCTTGCAGCTCGATCCCGTTCGTGGAGACGTCCACCTTCGAGACGTCGATCGGGTGCTCGTAGCCGTCGACGAGGTCGTCGTAGCGGGCGATGTAGGTCCCGTGATCGCAGATGTAGCGAAAGAAGCTCCCGAGCGGCCCGTCATTGTTGAAGCTGAGCGAGAGCGTGCAGATCTTGCCGCCCGCAGTGCGCAGCTGGATCGACATGTCCATCGCGATCCCGAGCTCCGGGTGGATCGGGCCCTGGACGGCGTTCGCGACCGTGACCTCCTCACCGGTCTGGTACTGGAAGAGGTCGACCGTGTGCGCCGCGTGGTGCCAGAGCAAATGGTCGGTCCAGCTTCGGGGCTGGCCGAGGGCGTTCATGTTGGTCCGCCGGAAGAAGTAGGTCTGCACGTCCATCTGCTGGATCGTGAGCTCGCCAGCCTGGATGCGCTTGTGGATCCACTGGTGGGACGGGTTGAAGCGACGGGTGTGGCCGGCCATGCACACGAGCCCCGTCTCGCGCTGGACCCGGTCGATCTCGGCGGCGCCCTGCCAGCTGTCGGCGACCGGGATCTCCACCTCGACGTGCTTGCCGGCGCGCATCGCGGCGATCGCCTGGGCGGCGTGCAGCTGGGTCGGGGTGCACAGGATCACCGCGTCGACGTCGTCACGCCCGAGGGACTCGGCGAGGTCCGTCGTCGCATGGCCGATGCCGTAGCGTTCCGCGACCTGCTTCGTGGGCTCGGCGCGGCGGCCGACGATCGAGGTCACCTCGACCCCGTCGATGCAGGCGAGGGCGTCGAGATGCTTGATGCCGAAGGCGCCGGCACCGGCGAGGGCGATGCGCACGGGGTCTCCTCAGCTGGTCGGCTCGAGCACGATGTGGCCGAGCGCGGTGTTCGACGCGGGGACGTGGTAGAAGCGGTAGAGCTCGCGGACGTGCTCGCCAAGCGCCCCGCGCATCACGAGCCACATCACGAGCTCGATGGCCTCGGACCCGGCCTCCCGCACGTATGTGATGTGGGGCATCTTTCGCAGCGCCTCGGGGTCCGCGGTGAGCCGGTCGAGGAAGGCGGTGTCGAATGCCGTGTTGATCAGGCCGGCCCTCGGCCCTTGGAGCTGGTGGCTCATCCCGCCGGTGCCCCAGACCTGGACCTTCAGGTCTTCGGGGTAGCTCTCGACGGCACGGCGGATCGCCTGGCCGAGGAGGAAGCAGCGGTTGCCGGTGGGCGGCGGGTACTGCACGACGTTCACCGGGAGCGGGATGATCTTCGTCGGCCATGCTGCGGGCTGGCCGAACATGAGCGTGAGCGGCACCGTGAGCCCGTGATCGACGTCCAGCTTGTTGATGATCGTCATGTCGAACTCGTCGAGGATGGTCGACTGGGCGATGTGCCAGGCGAGGTCGGCGTGACCCTCGACGGCCGGCACCGGGCGCGGCCCGTAGCCTTCGTCGGCGATCTCGAAGCGGTCCGCGCAGCCGATGGCGAAGGTCGGGATCAGCTCGAGGGAGAAGGCCGAGGCGTGGTCGTTGTAGACGAGGATGACGACGTCGGGCATGTGGTCGGCGATCCACTTCTTCGACCAGTCGAAGCCGGCGAAGACCGGCCGCCAGTAGTCGTCGTCTGCGCGCCCTTGGTCCCAGGCCGCCGCGATCGCGGGGACGTGGCTGCAGGCGACGCCGGCGGTGATCCTCGCCATGTCAGCGGCCCTCTTTGATCGAGCGGGCGCCCTCGATCGAGCGGCCCCCGTGCAGCATCATCGCGGCGTACTCCTCCTGGGTCATCCCGGTCATGGTGGCCGCCGCGTACTGGTAGCTCTTCCCGTCGGTCGCGAAGATCTTCGCCAGGAAGTAGATGTTGCCTCCTTCGGCGAGCGCGGCGTTGTAGTCGCGGCGCAGCACCGCCTGCTTCTGCGCCTCGGTCATCGGCCACTCGTCGAGGTAGGCGCGCTCGTCCGCCTTGAAGCGCTCACGGTTCTCCGGCTTCATGAGGCTCATGCAGAACTGGTTGAGCCAATAGCCCTTCCGGGAGCGCTGGGCGGTGAACAGGGTCGTCCCGGGGATGTCGTCGAACTCGGAGAGGTCGATCGGTTGGGTCGCCTCGGTCGGTTTGGTCGGCTCGGTCGGTTTGGTCGGTTTGGTCGGCTCGGTCGCCTCGGTCGGCTCGGTCACGGGCGGTCTCCCCAGTACAGGCGCATCGGGTTGTCCACGAGCAGCTTCCTTTGCAGCTCGTCGCTCGTGGCGATCGTCGGCACGTAGTCGACGAGCTTGCCATCGTCGGGCATGTGGTCCTTCAAGTTCGGGTGCGGCCAGTCGGTCCCGAAGAGCACTCGATCGGGGAACGACTCGACCACGCGGCGGTGGAAGGGCACCACGTCGTCGTAGCCGGGCGGGCCCGAGATGCTCAGCCGCTCCGCGCCGCTCACCTTCGCCCAGAACTGCGGGTGCTCGGCCATCAGGCGCAGGAAGAGGCCGAACTCCGGCCCGTCCACCGGCTTGCGGACGTCGGGCCGTCCCGTGTGGTCGACGACCACCTGGGTCGGCAAGGAGGTGAAGAAGTCCCATCGCTCGGCGAGGTCCTGCGCCTCGAAGTAGACGACCACGTGCCAGCCGAGCGGCGCGATCCGATCGACGATCGAATGGTAGTACGCGTCGGGCTTCGGGTCGGCCAAGCGGCGGACGAAGTTGAACCGGACGCCGCGCACCCCGGCTTCGTCCAGCTCGGCCAGCTCGGCGTCGCTCACCTGGGGACGGACCACGGCGATCCCGCGTGCGAGTCCTTGCGAAGCCGCGAGCGCGTCCACCAGCGCGCGGTTGTCCGCGCCGTGGCAGGTCGCCTGGACGATCACGTTGCGCTCGAAGCCGAGCAGGTCTCGAAGCGCGAAGAGCTGCTCCTTGGTGGCGTCGCAGGGCGTGTACTTGCGCTCGGGCGCGTACGGGAACACGTCGCCAGGACCGAAGACGTGGCAGTGGGCGTCGACCGCGCCGGGGGGCAGGCGATAGGCGGGCTTCGAGGGGTGGGGGTCGAAGCAGAGCCAGTCCGGGTCCATCTGGAAGGCACCCACGTCAGCGTCCCTGCGCCTTCAAGATCGCGTCGAGGCGCGGGTACACGCGTCGAGCGTTCTCCGAGAGCACCCGCGATCTGTCCTCCTCGGAGAGCCCGCTGGCCTCGACATAGCGCCGGGTGTCGTCGAAGTGGTGGCCGGTCTCGGGGTCGACGCCCCTGACCGCGCCGATCATCTCCGAGCCGAACAGGATGTTCCCGGGGTCGATCACCTTGAACAGCAGGTCGATCCCCGGCTGGTGGTAGACGCAGGTGTCGAAGAAGACGTTGCGCATCACGTGCTCGGCGAGCGGCGGGCGCTTCAGCATGTCGGCGAGGCCCCGGTAGCGGCCCCAGTGGTAGGGGACGGCCCCGCCGCCGTGGGGGATGACGAAGCGGAGCTCGGGGAAGTCGGCGAACAGGTCGCCTTGGACGAGCTGCATGAAGACGGTGGTGTCCGCGTTCAGGTAGTGGGCTCCGGTCGTGTGGAAGCTCGGGTTGCAGCTCGCCGAGACGTGGATCATCGCCGGGACGTCGAGCTCGACCATCTTCTCGTAGAAGGGGTACCAGGCCTTGTCGGTGAGGGGCGGGGAGGTCCAGTGGCCGCCGCTCGGGTCCGGGTTCAGGTTGCAGCCGACGAAGCCGAGCTCGGTCACGCAGCGCTCCAGTTCCGCGATCGAGCCGGTGATGGGGGCACCGGGCGACTGGGGGAGCTGGCAGACCCCGACGTAGGTCTCTGGGTAGAGGTCCACCACCCGCTTGATCAGGTCGTTGCACGCCCGCGACCACGCGAGGCTCACGCGCTCGTCGCCGACGTGGTGGCCCATCGCGGAGGCCCTCGGGGAGAAGATGGTCAGGTCGGTCCCGCGCTCGCGGACCAGACGGAGCTGGTTGGTCTCGAGCGACTCGCGGATCTCCTCGTCGGGGATGGCGGGGTAGGGCGGAGGGGATCCTCCGGCGTCGAAGGCCGCCTTCTGGGCTTCCCGCCAGCGGTCGTGCTGCTCGGGCGCGGTCGTGTAGTGCCCGTGACAGTCGATGATCACCGTGCCCTCACCCCCGTCACCTCGTCACCTCCGGCACCTTCCACACCGACGCGGGCACGAAGACCTCCCCGCGCATCAGCAGCCGCGCGGTGCGCAGCAGGGCTGCCCGGTTGACCGTGACGGCGTCGCCCTCCACGTCCACGTCCATCGAGACCGTGAAGAACCCGCTCGGGTGCTCGACGTCGAGGTCCACCAGCCCGCTGGTGCGCTCGAGCGTCGCGACCTCCGCCGCCACGGAGCCGGGGACCAGGCAAGCCGTCGCGACGGAGACGGCACCGAAGACGCCGATGGCCTCGTGGACCCGGTGAGGGATGAAGCTGCGGGTCGCGACCGCCCCGCCGTGCTCGGCGGGGGCGAGCAGGCTCACCTTGGGGACGGTCTTGTGAGAGACGTCGCCGAGGTGCATCAGCGGGCCGGCGGCGAGCCGGATGGCCTCGACCTTTGCCCGCAGCGTGTCGTTGGCCTCGAGCTCGGCCGGGCGCTCGGAGCCGCTCAGTCCAAGGTCGGACGCCTTGACGCAGACGACCGGCATGCCGTTGTCGATGCAGGTGACCCGCACGCCCTCGACCACGTCGACCGGGCTCTTCGTCGGCAGCAGCGCTCCGCACGAGGAGCCGGCGACGTCCAGGAAGTCGATGGGGATCGGGGCGTGGGTGCCGGGCACCCCGTCGATCCTGGCGCTTCCCTCGTAGGTGACCGCGCCGTCCGGCGTGGGAACGTGCGCCACGGCCAGGCTCTGGGTGTTCTCCATCCAGATCCGCACAGGGGTGACCGGTCCCGTGGCGGGAACCAGACCCTCCTCGATGGCAAAGGGCCCGACCCCCGCCAGGATGTTCCCGCAGTTCTGGTTGTCGGAGACCTCGGGCCGGTCCGGCCACACCTGGAGGAAGAGATAGTCGACGTCCGCGTCGTCGCGTGCCGAGGGCGCGATCACTGCGACCTTGGAGGTGAGGGGATGGGCTCCGCCCATCCCGTCGATCTCCCGAGGATCGGGTGAGCCCATGGCCGCGAGCAGCACGGCGTCGCGCAGCGTCCGGTCTCGAGGCAGGTCGCGGGCGTGGAAGTAGAGGCCCTTCGACGTCCCGCCCCGCAGCACCGAGCAACGGATCGCCGTCTGGCTCATCGAAGCTCCGCCGACTCGACGTAGGTGAGGCCGCGCTGGGCGAGCTTCTCTCGCATCGAGTAGAGGTCGAGCCCGAGCTCGCCCTTGGCGAGCAGCGCCCGACGCTCGGCCTCGCTCGCTTCGCGCGCCCGGGAGCGCTCCAGCACCGATGCCGCCTCTTCCCGGCGGACCACCACGACCCCGTCGTCGTCGGCGAGGATGACGTCGCCGGGCCGGACGTAGGCGCCGGCGCAGACGATCGGCGTCTGGACGTTGGCGACCGTCTCCTTCACGGTTCCCTGAGCGGAGACGGCCCGGGACCACACCGGGAAGCGCATCTCGGTGAGGACCGCGACGTCGCGCACGCCCGCGTCGATGACGAGTCCCCGGACGCCGTGGGCGACGAGGCTCGTCGCGAGGAGCTCGCCGAAGTAGCCGTCCTCGCAGGGGCTGGTCGGGGCGACGACGAGGACGTCACCGGGCTTGGCCTGCTCGACCGCCACGTGGATCATCCAATTGTCGCCGGGCGCGACCTCGACGGTGAGCGCGTTGCCCGCCACCTTGATCGGCCGGTAGATCGGGCGCAGGCAGGAGGCCAGCAGCCCGGTGCGCCCCTGGGCTTCGTGCACCGTGGCGACGCCGAGCTCGCCGAGCGCGTCGATCACGTCGAGGTCGGTGCGTGCGACGTTCTTGACCACGACGGCCATGTTCACACCCCTCTTGTTCTTCTTGTCTTCTTCTCGAGCCTTCGTCCCGAGCTTGGGCTGTCCCCGGCCCCGATGGCGCTGGTGGGGCACGTCGCCTCGATGGGCTCGGCGGTCTCGGTCATGGTAACGCCACGACGTCGCCGTCAGCCCGAGCCCACAGGCGCAGGCTTGTAGGCTGCGCGCTGCCTGGCGCTCCCCGCCTGTGCCCAGCCGAGCCGGAGGGTGGCATGCAGCTCAGCCACCCGCCGCAGTCTCGTCACCGGCGAGCCATCGTGCCCCTCGCGCGTAGAGCTCCTCGACCGCCGGGCCGGTGAGCCCGGGCATGTCGGGCTTGACCGTGTAGCCGATCCTGGTCTGCAGGTAGGCGAGGTGGCGGTAGCCCGCAGGGAAGCTCTCGAGGAGCCCGCGGTCGAGCTCGAGGCGCGCCGACGGATCGACCGGGTCGATCCTGTCCTTCTCGTAGATGGGCTGTCGTTCCACAAGGCCCCAACGATCCTCCCGGACGGCGAAGAAGTCGTAGAAGCGACCGGTGCAGACGACGTCGCACCACACGTCCTCGACGAGGGCGCGCTGGGAGATCGTCATCTTGGTCTGGGCGACGGCGTGCTCACCGGCGACGTCGACGGTGGTGCCGCCGAGGAAGTGCAGGATGCGCACGCCCCGAGCGGCACCCTCCCGGCTCGTCGCGATGAAGTCGTCGACCGAACCCTGGAACCACGTGGCGTTCATGCGGCCCGGCTGGTGCCAGACCTTCCTGAAGCGGTCCCAGTTCATCGCGTCGCGCCAGATCGCCCACTCCTCGACGAGGTCCCGGATGACGGCGCGCTCGGCGCAGGGCTGTACGTGGCCTCCTCGTCCACACCTTGTCCATGCCACGTCCATGCCCATGCCCATGTCCATGCTGTGCCTGTGCCTGTGCCTGTGCCCGGCCGCTGCGCTATGACAGCGGCGGCTTGAATCCCTTCGGCGGGCCGATCCATGTGCCGAGAGGCGTCATCACTGTGGGTGCGGTGTTCTGGAAGAAGCGGTCCAGGTCGTTGCACGTGGCCGGCGTCCCCTTGAACCTGCCGCACGCGAGGTGAGGTGCTCCCTGGACGACGGGACCCCTGAAACCCCTCGCCTTCGCGAGCACGTTCGCCGGCGTGACCTTCTTGTGGGCCCTCAGCAGCTCGGTGTCGAGCTTCGCGACGGTCACCACCTGGCCGAACGCGTCAGCGGCCCAGGCGTTGAACGCGACAGGACCCTTGCCGTACAGGCTGAACACCTTCTCCATTGCCGGGACGGCCGGTGTCGGCGAGCCGGGCAGCGGGTTCGCGCTCAGGTAGTACCAGTCGTGCGGCAGCTTCCCGCCGTCGGCCTTCGCGACTGTGGGCGTGTCACAGGGCACGTTCACGAGCACCCTCGTCTTCGTGGCGATGCCCAGCGACTTGAGCGTGAGGTAGGTGTCCGAGCATGCCGGGCCGCCGCTGCTGACGCTGATGAGCAGTGTGGTGTGGCCCACGTGCGCGGCTTCGAACGGCGCGGAGAAGTTGGTCGCCGCCGATGTGAAGCCCACCTTGTAGATGGTGTGGATGCCGACGTACCTGAGCGCGTCGTCGACCACGCCGGCCTGGTACACGTTGCCGGGGATGTTGGACGGGTAGACGAGCGAGACGCTCTTCACGTGCAGGTTCTTGGCGAAGGACGCCATCGGCGCCTCGACCTGGGTCGCTGTGTCGAACAGGATGAAGCCGTACGGGTCCTTCTCGTCGACCGTGCTGATCGACACGCCGAAGAAGATCGGTTTCTTCGAGGGCACGAGCGCGGACTCGAGCACTGTGTTGCCGATGTCGATCGCACCCGCGACGACGGCGGAGATCGCGCTGTTGTCGGCGAACTCCTGCCCACAGGTGGTCGCGCTGGACACCGTTGTCGGGATCGCGCAGTAGACGGCCTCGAGCGGGTGGCCATCGATCCCGCCCGCGTGCTGGTTGACGTAGCTCACCGCCACCTTGGCCCCTGTCGTCCACACCGGCGCGATCGCGTTCGTCGATGGCTGCTGGTTGACGACGCCGATGGTGATCGGTGAGAGCTTCGGGTTCGCCTTCCCGTGACCACCGACGTACGCCGCGTAGTCGGTGACGGGCTTGAGCGCCGCCCCGGCGGGCCCTGCGCCCGCGGCCAGCACCCCGAGCATCCCGAGCACCAGCCCGAGTGCAGCCGCGGCGAGGGGTCTTACAGGCCCTGAAGAACGTTCGAGCATGTCCACTCTTTCTTCTTGGCGTGTGTGCCGTGTGTGCCGTGGTTCTGCATGCTGCTCTTCTCTTCGTCTCTCAGCGCGGTCGCGCCCCTCCTTCCGTCGTGGCAGCGTCACCGAGATAGCTCGCAACGAGCAGCTCGCGGTCCTCCCGGACCCGCGCAGCAGGCTCGTGGAGGACGACGTCGCCGTGGGAGAGCACGTAGCAGCGGTCGGCGATCTCGAGGGCCAGCGGTACGTGCTGCTCGACGAGGAGGACGCCGCAGCCGTGCTCGCTCGAGTACTCGCGGACGACGGGGAGCAGGCGCTCGACGAGCACCGGCGCAAGCCCGAGGCTCAGCTCGTCGAGGAGCAGGAGCCCAGGACGCCGCGCGAGGTTCCGTGCGACCGCGAGCATCTGTTGCTCACCTCCCGACAGCAGCCCTGCAGGCCGGTCACGCAGCTTGCGCAGTGCCGGGAAGTAGTCGTAGACGACCGTTGGGTCGATGGTCTCGCCTCGGTAGCCGAGCCGGAGGTGCTCGGCGACCGTCAGCCCGAAGAAGACTCCACGACCCTCTGGCACGTGGGCGATGCCCGCCCGGGCGCGCTGGGTCGGCGAAAGCCGCGCGAGGTCGCGGCCCTTGTAGCGGACCGTCCCTCGGGACGGCGTCACCAGTCCCGAGACGACCCGTAGCGTCGTCGTCTTCCCCGCCCCGTTCGGACCGAGCAGGGTCACGATCTCACCGGGGTGCACCTCGAGGTCGATCTCCCTGATGACGTCAGCCTGGCCGTAGCCTGCCGAGACCTTCTCGAAGGAGAGCGCAGGCTCGCTCACCGGTCCCCGGCCTCCGGGGCGGTGAGCCGCGCCCCGTCGCGCTCCGGCGCGCGGCGCCCAGGCGACGCGACGGCGACGTCGGTGCCGCGCTCGATCTCCGCCGCGGCGCTGGTGCCGAGATAGGCGGTCAGCACGCGCGGGTCGTTGCGCACCTCCTCGGGCGTGCCCCTCGCGATGACCCGGCCGAAGTCGAGCACGTAGATCTCGTCACAGATGCCGAGCACGAGCCCCATGTCGTGGTCGATGAGCAGCATCGGCAGCCCGCCGTCGACGAGCCGGCGGAGACGCTGGCCGAAATCCTCGCTCTCGCGAGTGTCGAGGCCGGCGGCGGGCTCGTCGAGCAGGAGCAGGCTCGGCCGCTCGACGAGGGCGCGCGCGACGCCCACGAGCTTGCGACGTCCCTGGGGCAGGTCGCTCGGCATCTCCTCGGCGACGTCTTCGAGGTCGAGGAGGGCGAGCGCCTCCTCGGCCAGGCGTTCGGCCCGCGGCTGGCGCCCGAAGACGATCTCGGCGCAAGAGGAGCCCAACGACGGGCGTCGAGCGGCGACCGCGAGGTTCTCTCGAACGGACAGGTCGTCGAAGAGCTCGATCGTCTGCCAGGTCCGTGCGAGGCCGAGGCGCGCCCGGCGATGCGGAGGCAGGCTCGAGATGTCGCGACCTTCGAGGTGCACGGTGCCCGAAGCCTGGACGAAGCCGGTGATCGCGTCGACGAACGTCGTCTTTCCGGCGCCGTTGGGCCCGATCAATCCGACGAGCTTCCCTTCGCCGACCTCGAGCTCCACGTCGTCGAGCGCGAGCACCGCGCCGAAGGCCACCGAGACGCCCCTCGCCTGGAGCACCGGGGTCATGGCGTCACCTCCACGGGCTGCAGGCTCTTCCCCGGCCGCCCGGCGCCGCCGCTCTGTGCCTCGCGACCCGTCAGCGCGTCCTGGCTCGGGCTCTTCGTGCCACGCGGCCAGCGGTGGCGACGCTTGCCGTAGAAGAGGAAGGTGGCCCCACCTTCGGGCCGACTGATGAGCGAGAAGACGACGAGGAAGCCGACCGCGAGGTTCAGCCAGTTGCCTTGCAGGCCGAACCAGTCCAAGAGCGCGTAGGCGAACAGACCCCCGATGTAGATGATGCCGCCGAAGATCCCGCCCGGGACGCTCGTGATCCCGGTGATGTACACGAAGGCGACGAGCCCCACGGCGATGAGCGTGCTGAAGCTCGAAGCGGTGATGGAGCCGTAGCTGTAGGAGAGGAGCACCCCCGAGACGCCGGCGATGGACGCCGCGATCGCGAAGCCGGTCAGCTTCACGTTGCGCACGTTCACACCGGTCGCAGCCGCCGCCCGTTCGTTCGCCCGGACCGCGAGCATCTGCTGGCCGAGCCCGGACCGCCGCAGGTTGGCGACGAGCAGCGCCACCACGACGAGCACGATCAGGCAGAACCAGCCGAACAGCGGGCTGGGCTCACCCCCGCCGAGGCCGTGGAACGAGGCGTTCGTGCCGAAGCTGAAGCCGAACAGCGACGGAGCTGGCACGGGCGCACCCGTCACGGACGCGCCCCAGCTCCCGTTGCTGAACCAGAATGTCTCGAGCGCGACCGTCGCGGCCAGGGTGACGACGGCGAGCTGCACCCCTCGCACCCGGAGCGCAGGGAACCCGAAGCCGACCCCGAGGAGCGTCGCTCCGAGGACGCCGAGGATCGCCGCCCAGGGGAAGCCGATCCCGAAATTGGTGAACAGGTGGGACACCATGAAGCCGGCCACGCCGGCAAGGCCGAGCTGCACGAGGGAGAGCTGCCCCAGGTACCCGGTGACGACGACGAGCGACAGCAACGAGATCGCGAAGATGCACGAGGTGATCAACCCTTCTCTGAAGCCGAACGGCAGCGCCCACATGGCGACCGCGGCGAGCGGCACGAAGATGGCGGCCGTGCGCAGCGGCGCCACCGGGCGCGGGGCGCGAGGCAGCCGTGGCTCGACGATGTCGCCGCGCGGAGGGATCTTCCCGGCACGGAAGAACGTGGCGGCGACGAGCACGAGGAGGACGAGCAGTTCGTCGACGCCGGGCAAGGGGCCGCCGTTGCTCGTCGGGAACCAGCTCTGGGTCGACAGGTACAAGAGCACCGACTCGGCCATGCCGATGACGACACCCGCGACGATGGTCGTCGTGAAGCCGGTGAGCCGTCCGAACATCGCCGCGGCGAGCCCGGGGACGATCGTGAGGACGAGCGTGGAGGGGTCCACCTCGGCGATCGAGGCTGCCAGCATGCCCACGAGCCCCATCACGAGCGCCATGAGCACGGTGTTGCCCAACGAGTAGCGGTTCGGCGAGAGACCGAACAGCGTCGCGAACGCCTCGTTCTCCGCCGCCGCCCGCGTCCCGAGGCCGAAGCGCGTCCAGCGGTAGGCGGCGGCGACGAGCAGCGTGACCACGACCACGATCCCTGCCATCCACAGGTCGTAGTCCGGGACGATCACCCCGGAGATCGTCACGTTGCCGGCTGGGAGGATGGAGGGCTGCGGCTTCGCTGTCTGCCCGAAGGCGAGCACGATGGCCGCCTGCGCCGAGAGGAGGATACCCAGGGTGGCGACGAGCTTGGCGAGCGGCGCCTGGCGCCGAAGGGGCCGGACCACGCCGAGCTCGAAGACGATCCCGACCGCGGCGCTGAAGAGCAGCGTGAGCGTGATGGCCCAGCCCATCGGGAACGTCACCCCGAGATCGCCGGTCGCGAGCGCCCAGTAGCAGTAGCCGGCCAGCATCGCGATCGCGCCGGCGGCGAGGTTGATGACGCCCGAGCCACGGTAGCTCAGCACGACGCCGAGCCCGACCCCGGCGATCAGGGCGCCGGAGCCGAGCCCGATGACCGCGTAGGCGAAGATCTGTGAGGCCAACACGTGCTCAGGCTCCGAGGGTGGGGCGCGGGTGACCCGGGGACGACTCGAAGCGCGCGGGCACCCCGCAGCTCTCGAGCGATCGTTCCAGACGTGGCTCGCGGCTGTCAAGGAGCTGCAGCATCTCCGAGGACTCGCGTCGGGCGGCGGTGCCAGAAGCCGGGCGACGTCGGACGGTCATGAGCGGCACCTCTTGGTTCGTCGTCCCGCTGGGCATCCCCGGGCGAAGCTCGACCGAGCTCAACCGAAATTGCCGACGGAGCGTGCGTCGCGACCGGCCGCGGAGTGCAAGGCGCTCGTCACCCCGCTCAGGTGCGCGATCATCGCAGCCGCCGCGCGCTCGGGGTCCCGGCCGACGATCGCGTCGACGACGGCGGTGTGCTCGGCCAGGGACTGCTGGGGTCGTCCGGGGACGAAGATGGTCCTGTACTGGAACCGCACGAGCTGGGCCCTGAGCTCGCTCAGCAGTCGTCGGGCCGTGCCATGGCGGGAAGCATCGACGATGCACGCGTGCAAGCGCCGATTCGCGTCGGAGTAGGCCAGCAGGTCGCCGGCCTCGAGCAACGGCCCCATCTCGGCGTGGACGGCCCGGATCGCAGCCAGGTCCTCGTCGGTCGCGACGCTGGCTGCTTGCCGGGCCGCGAGCCCCTCGAGAACGGTTCGAACCTGGGTGATCTCGACAGCCTCCTTCTCGTCGATGACGCGGACGTGCGCGCCTCGGTAGGGCTCGCGGACCACGAGTCCTTCGTGCTCCAGACGCAGCAGCACCGACCGCACGGTGCCGCGGCTCGCGTGCAGACGGGCGCACAGGTCGGCTTCCACGAGCCGCTGCTGGGGCAGGAGGTCGCCGGCCACGATCTCCGCTCGGAGCTGCGCGTG